>JANPIG010000642.1:0-2379 GCA_031424875.1 Cytophagales bacterium | reverse complement strand
TGAGCGGTTTTAGAAAAAACAATTGTTTTATCTAAGAGCTATGGTAAATCACTAACTTCATTTTGAAATTTGCAATCATCAACAATGATTTCTGTTTTTTTTACATGATCTTGCTAAAATACTTATTAGCAAGACGAATTGAAACAAAAGTAATTTGTTCATGGGCTTTTGAGTATTCAATAAAGACTTAATAATCATTCGTAGGGTTGGAATGATTTTTTTATTATAGATATAGATAAAACAAATATCAATATCTTTCCGTTTTAATTCAACAACAAACGCAACTTAACATGAAATTCCATAGTATCATTTTATTAGCAATCAATGCTATTTTTTCTTGTAATCCGCCAGACAATTCATCACAGGATAATAATTTTTCTGTGATTTCCTCAGAAGAACCTAAAATAAAAATGCAAACCATTTTGACGGATAGAGGTATCATTTGGGGATTTGAATTTCTGCCAAATGGAGATATTATTTTTACTGAAAAATCGGGCAAAATTAGTATTTTTTCTAATAACAAAGTCACTGAGTTGACAGGAGGACCTACCGATATTGTGAGCGATGGACAGGGTGGGCTTTTAGATATTTGTGTGCATCCAGATTATAAAAGCAATGGATGGGTTTATGCCTCATATTCCGCTGTACCCAAAGGCGGAGAAGGACAATTAAACCTTGTCAGATTTAAAATTAGTGGTAATTCTATCAATAATATAGAAAATTTATTCAAGTCTTCAGCTACTGATAAATGGCGTGGACATTATGGCAGTAGGATTGTTTTTGACAAAAAAGGATTCTTGTATTTAAGTATAGGTGAGGGCGGAAGCACAACGGGCGGAGGCGAAAATTCACCTAATAAAAACGCTCAGAATGTAAAAGAGGCTTGGGGAAAAGTGCATAGAATGACTGCTGATGGCAAAGTGCCTGCTGATAACCCAATTTTACCTGGTAATACTGCTCCTACAACGGTTTACTCATATGGGCATAGAAATCCGCAGGGCTTGGTTTTGAATACTGATACCGATGAAGTTTATGAAACCGAACACGGACCAAAAGGTGGTGATGAATTGAATTTAGTAAAGAAAGGCAGTAATTATGGCTGGCCCCTTATATCGTTTGGAGTTAATTATGACGGTAGCACGATTTCAGCAAATCCATTGCGTGATGGTATTGAACCACCTTTGCATTATTGGACTCCGTCCATTGGAGCTTGTGGCTTGGCTTATGTTTCATCCACAAAATATGGTTCTTGGAAAGGGAGTTTTTTGGCGGGAGGTTTAGCTTTGCAAAATCTTTCAAGAGTTGAAATTAAGAATGGAAAAGCGGTGGGAAGTACGCCATTAAAGGGAATTGGTAGAGTAAGAGACGTAAAAGAAAGTCCAGATGGTTATATTTATTTATCTATTGAAGGTCCGGGGAGGATTGTTAGGTTGATGCCTGAGTAAATTATTCTTCTGAAATCTGATATATAATTTCGGAATTATCTCTTAAATTTTTTGCTTTGGAGCTGCTGATTTGAGTTTTAATTTCGGAATCATGTATTTCGCAATGATAGATGTTATCAGGTAGATACTTATAAATAGGAAAAGTATTCAACTCTCGGCAAGTTGAAGTTAATATTTTTACAATTGCTCGAATCGGTAAAGTTTTAAAACTCTTTATAACATCTTCATCACTTCTATCGTGCTGTCTATCAACAGAGGCACCGTTTGAGTCTTTGAAGATAGCAGATGTAGGTTTATTTTTCTCAAAATCCCAAAAATTTGGGTTTAATATTACTCTTCTATATAAAAATTCGTGGTCTTCAATATGGTCATTCAGCATAAAAAGTATTAATCATTTGGTTAAAGTTAATATATTTGAGTTGAATTTGTTTCTCAACCTCAATGCCTTTCCTAATTAACAAATAATTTACTGAATCTTCAAATATTTCAAATTCAAGATAATCTCCATTAGATTTTTCATACTCAAACTGAATACTTTGTCTTCCTGTTGGAAAAATTTTGGGCTGAACAGTCAAATGTTCTAAAATACTTTCTACTTTGTCAATCAAGGTTTTCGTAAATGGAAAAGCATCAGCATAATTCCAATTAAATTCTAAACTTCTAAAATTATTGAGTTTTTCTTTGTTAGAATCTAATCTCTCAAAAAAAGTAGCATCTTTTTTTACCGAAGTAAAAGGACTCATAGATATTGTTTTTCTAACAGTTTTTGGATTTTTAGGCACAAACTCTGCTGTATCATCTTTTGGTTTAGATGAAGATTTACTTTGCGTTTCTATTTTTTCCAGTACAATCATTTTGTGTTTCTAATGTTCATTAATTACGAGATTCAAACATTAAGATTCTATTCTAACTTCACAATAATACAAAATTTGTT
>JANPIG010000641.1:0-1265 GCA_031424875.1 Cytophagales bacterium | reverse complement strand
GTATGGACAAGGGCTTGGGGTAGGCACTTTAACATCTGCTATTTGTGGACTGATTTCTAATTTTTTCTCCATGGCTTACATGAAATTCATTGATCCTACTATTACTGACCAAATTATGAAGAAGGCAGTAGAAGATATGGAGAAAAAAGGAATTCCTGATGATCAAATCGACCAAGCTATGGAAATGTCAAAAATGTTTATGAATCCAGGGGCCATGTTTGTGATGGGTTTATTAGGAACTATTCTAATAGGTTTTATTCTTTCATTAATTATTGCCGCCATTATTAAAAAAGATAAATCTGTATTTGAGTAAAAAGTGTTATATGAGTTTAAAATTTAAGAGTTTAAAACTCTCAAAAACTTTAAACTTTAAACTTACAGACTAAAAAAATGTATCAAATTTTAAAAAAAGAACTTAATTCATTTCTTAATTCCTTAATTGGCTATATTGTCATGGGCGTCTTTCTAACGGCTACGGGTTTATTTACGTGGTTTTTTAAAGACAATATTCTTGATTTTGGCTATGCTGATATGAATTTATTCTTTCAAATTGCCCCTTTTATTTTCTTATTTTTGATTCCTGCCATCACGATGAGAACATTTTCAGAAGAAATAAAGTCAGGAACTATTGAATTGCTTTTCACGAAACCACTTTCAAAATGGCAAATCGTTTTAGGAAAATATTTAGCGAGTTGTTGCTTGATACTATTTTCATTATTACCAACCTTACTTTATTATTATTCAGTATATCAAATCGGAAATCCCCAGGGCAACGTTGATTCGGCAGCCGTTTTTAGTTCATATTTAGGCTTGTTCCTTTTAGGCTGTGTTTTTGCTGCCGTTGGTGTACTAACTTCTTCATTTACAGATAGTCAAGTAACGGCTTTTGTTTTATCATTTGTATTGTGCTTGATACTTTATTACGGAATCGGGCAATTAGCTCAATTGTCTTTTTTAGGAGATTTTGGATATATTTTTAGTCAATTGGGTCTTGATTATCAATACAACGCTCTTGGAAAAGGACTTATAGATTCTCGGAATTTAGTTTATTTCTTTTCTGTAATTCTTCTTTGTTTGTGGGTAACTAAACTTAAAATTTCCAGTTTAAATTAATATTTTCAAACTTTATTTTTATTAAATACAGGCCCTTGCTTTCTAAATTTAAAGCAATGATTTTGTATTGTTTATATATTTTTTATAATAATAATAACAAGAAAAAACTAATTTTTTTTCTTGTTATTATTATAAAAAATATTATATTTATT
>JANPIG010000640.1:0-8901 GCA_031424875.1 Cytophagales bacterium | reverse complement strand
AATTACAACAAATATATTTTGCAGCAACTAAGAATTTAGATTTAATGGTTAGTGTTGAAATAAAAAATAACGATTCAATATTATCCTTCCAATCATACCCTCCAAATACGTCTTCAATTATAATTAGAGCAAATTCAGAAATAATAGAAATAGATAGACTGATTAATTGGTTTAACCTCTGCAAAATTACCCTTGACAGATTAATTGAAATAAATGAAGCGGAAGACATTTCCCCTAATTATCAATAGATTATGAAAAATAAAACCGTTATCTATCTCATAATTGCATCCGCTGTAATCTTAATTTTAGCAGGAGGATATTCAAAAATTTATCATGGAAACAGTTATGGTTTGATACTCGTGGGAGGGGTTATATTACTGGTACTTCGTTATAGAGAATAGTTATTTGGCGAGAATTTTACCCCTTCACCAAATTAATAGAATAAGGCAAAGAAATCTGAAAAACTGTCTGATTATCAGTCGATTGTACTTCAATATTCCCTCCATGTAGCTTCACAATTCTGTTTACTAAGGATAAACCAACGCCGTATCCTTTAATATTGGCGGTGTTCTGACTTCTATAAAAAGGCTCAAAAATTAAATCCATATCAGGTTTTGCCATTTCTCCTTGATTAGTAAATTGAACTTCAATGAAATCTTTCATGAAATGTAAACTCACTTTTACGGAATGGTCTTGGGAAAATTTACAACCATTTTCCATCAAATTAACAAAAGCAGTTTTCAATAATTGAGCATTTCCTTTCACCACTAATTGCGAATCTTCTTCCAGTTCATCGGCAAAATCCACTTGTACTTGATAATTGTTTTCAGCTTGTAAAAGAAGGTCGCCCGCTTCCCAAATTGTTTCATCCAAACGTACTTCATCATACATCAATTTATGATTCAAATCGCTCACTTTAGCCAATTCCAAAAGGGTATTCGAAAGCTGTCCCATTTCTCGAATATCTTGCCTAATTGATTGTAATGTACTTAAATATTCCTCAGGCGAACGACTTTTTAATAAGGCAACATCTATCTGCGAGCCAATCTTCATCAAAGGATTTTTCATCTCATGCGAAACATTGGAAACGAAAAGGTTTTGAAGTCTAAACACTTCGCCTAAACGTTCCAATAATTCATTGAAAGTGGCAGTCAGTTGTCCAATTTCATCCTTGGGGTTTTGAATGGTTAGTCTTTGATTAACGTTTTGAGGATAAATAGTTTTTACTTGTTTGATAACTTCGGAAATGGGTGCTAATGCTCGCACGGCAAAGTAATATCCTACGAATGTTACTAAAAGAAGTACACTTAAAAACAGCCAAATCATAATATTCAAGAGGTTTTTTAAATCTTTTTGCCCTGACGAATCCACTGCACCTGCTACAGTAACCACCCGATTGAAGCGGTCAATATACAACATTCCAACTATCTTGAAATCCCCTTGACTGAAACGGGCACGACGCTGTTTTTGAACTTGATTAAGCATTTCAGGCGATACTTTGAAGCGAATAGTATCATTGGCAGAGAATACTTTAATGTTTTTGTAATCATAAATAATCAAGTTTTCACGGGGTAGTACGTCATTATTTGCCTTTTGTATTTTCTTTAACAATTTGGCATTTACTTCTTTCACCGAAACCAATAATTCAGCGGAAGTAGAGGCTTTTTGAGTAAGACGTTTATAAAATTCCTCCTCCACATAATTATATCGAAGCCAATAAATGACCACGAAGATTGCTAATACAATCACTGATACCAAAAGGGTAAATTGTAAAGTAAGTCTTGCTCTTATTTGCATTTATTCTTCCACTTTCAAAACATATCCAACGCCATATTGCGTATGAATTAGTTTGGTATCATAATTTTTATCTACTTTTTTTCGCAACATCGTCATAAAAACCTCAATCACATTAGTTCCCATGTCGATACGACTATCCCACACTTTTGCGGCAATATCAGCTTTGGAAATTACCTTCCCTTGATTTCGGAGTAAGTATTCCAACAAAGCAAATTCACGAGCTGTCAAGTCTATTCGCTGCCCATTTCTGGTAACGGAATGAGCATCAAAATTCATTTCTAAATCATTGTATGCCAAGGTATTAGCTGTTATAGGTAGCGGTGTTTGAGTTCTTTTTGCTAATACTTTAACCCTTGCCAAAAATTCCAAAAAGTCAAAAGGTTTTACCAAATAATCGTCTGCTCCAGCATCAAAACCCATTAGTTTTTCATCAATACTTCCCAAAGCAGTTAACATCAAAATGGGAGTAGCGTTTCCTTCTTTGCGAAGTTGTCTGCACAGTTCCCAACCATTCATGCCAGGCATAATGACATCCGTAACAATGATTTGGTATTGGTTTTTTTGGGCAAGATGCTTCCCCACCATGCCATCGTACGCAATATCCACTTCAAAACCGTTTTCTTCCAAACCCTGACGGAGTGAATGAAGCGTTTTCGGTTCGTCTTCTATTAGTAGTATTTTCATAGCCCCCAAGCCCCCGATGGGGGTGTTTTACAAAATTTATTCTGTCTCGTAAAGATAAAATAAAAAAACTCCGCAAGAAGCAATTTGTTCTTACGGAGTCTTAAACTTTTTAACTTTATAACCTTCAAACTCTTCAACTCATTACAAATTCTCAGAAACTTTTGATTTATCCATCGTTGCCATCGTTCCGAAAACATAATCCCAAAGTGGAGACGATACTCCAAAAACGGCATTGCCGTGCTTATAATGATGCACCGCATGATTTATCCATAACTGTTTCATGAAATTCTTGGGTGGTGCATAGGCATGAACGGCATAATGTACCAATAAATAAGCTGCATATCCCCAAATAAACCCTGGAAAAAAAGCATAGGCCGACTCGCCCATTAATACAAAAAATACGCTAAAAAGCGTAAAAGCTGCCAATGCTGCAATAATTGGAGGCATGGCTAAACGAGTTTTATCTTTTGGATATTCGTGATGAACGCCATGAGCCACATATTGAAATCTGGCTCTGGCATCAGTAGTGGGTTCAATATGATAAACACTGCGATGCACCCAATATTCAACAAAAGTAAAAGTAATAGCACCCGTTGCAAAAAGGCTACCGATAGCCCAATTTTCAAGATTTGTGTGAGTAAAGGCATAATAGCCCAGCACAGCACCCGCCATGAAAAATATGCCTACTGGTACTGCGATGTGGGTATGTGAAAGTCGCTCTAAAATAGGGTTATCGAATAATTTTTTTGAACCACTATTTTTAGGTCTAAGTTTAACATGTGTTGATTCCATACTTTATATAAATTCGGGAAATAGGATTAATTTTATATAAATGACTACATTATGTTTATTTCATTGTACTATACTCACAAAGATACAAAAAAATATTATTCAATAAACTGAGTCAATAAGTAAAATAATATGATTTTAGTCAGTAACTACGCTTAAACACAATATTTCGATATTTTATAATCCTAAAAATTACACTTTGGGGGCTTTAGCTCGAATGATTAGGCGTAATGACTGGTCATAGGTAACGTAGTTCCAAAGCCAATTAATAAAGATTAATAATCGGTTTTTTACGCCTACGATAGCTATTAAATGGACAAACATCCACGTAAGCCAAGCGAAAAATCCTTGAAAATGCCAGAAGGGTAAATCCACTACTGCCAAGTTTCGTCCAACCGTTGCCATGGAACCTAAGTCTTTGTAGATGAACTCCTTAAGAGGATTTCCTCTTAATAAACTTTTTAAATTTTTAGCCAATAATTTCCCCTGCTGGATGGCTGGTTGAGCCAATTGTGGATGTCCATTAGGAAATTTTTCCTCTATCATAAAAGCAACATCACCTAAGGCAAAAATGTTTTCATAACTTTCTACTTGATTAAAACGATTTACTTTCATGCGTCCACCACGAACTAAAATATCAGGATTTATCCCTTCTACGCCATTGGCTTTTACACCCGCTGCCCAAACTAAATTATTAGTACGGATGTTGGTGCCATCATTTAAATATACATATTTTCCATCAAAATCAGTAACTCGACAATTCAAACGCACGTTTACTCCCAACTGTTCGAGATAATCTTTCGACTTACGTTGGGCATTTTCAGACATGGGTCCCAACAATTCTCCTCCTGATTCGATGATGTTTATTTGCATTAACTCAAAGTCTAACTCAGGATAATCTTTGGGTAAAACGTGTCTTTTCATTTCAGCTAATGTACCCGAAATCTCCACGCCTGTTGGTCCTCCACCTACTACTACCACATTCATTAATCCCAATCTATCGTCTTGATTATCAGATACTAATGCTTTTTCAAAACTTTCTAAAAGGCGATTTCGTAAACCCAAGGCCTCCCCTACTGACTTCATGGGCAAGGCTCTTTCTTCGATATTTTTATTGCCAAAAAAGTTGGTATCTGCCCCAATAGCCAGCACTAAATAATCGTAATGTAATTCCCCTAAATCTGTTATAACTGTGTTTTGTTCCGTTATGATTTTCGTAACTTGAGCTACCCGCACATGAACGTTGGCATCGTTATGAAAAGCTAAACGCAAAGGAAAAGAAATGGCAGAAGGTTCAAGTCCAGCGGTGGCAACTTGATAAAAGAGGGGCTGAAACTGATGGTAATTATTTTTGTCAATCAAAATAACTTGAAAATCATCATCGCCCGCTAATTTTTGGGCTAATTGCAAGCCTCCGAAGCCTGCCCCGATGATAATTACTTTTTTCTGATTGGTTTGTGGGATATTTAATGGCATAATTTTAGGCTTTCGGCTTTTTTAAAATTGTTCAAGGTTTAATGTTTCAGGGGCAAGAGTTTTTACCCAATTTGGAAGTTCTGAAATAGATAATATTGAATCATTTTCTCGGGAATAAACCAATTTATCGTATTCAAAATCAACATTAATTAACTGAATATCATTAATTAAATTGACATTTTTTTTTATTAGTAAAAGTGTATTTTCATACATTTTTAAAATAATATCTGAATCAACATGATGCCCACCAAATTTCTCTCTGAGCAAAGCTCTTTCAAAGCAAATTTCAATATTATCAGTATAGAAAAGTATTATTTCATTTTGGTATTGCGAATATTTCTTTTGATAAATTTTAGCAATTCATAGTGGTTATCAAAACCTAAATTTAACTCAATACCAAAGTTGTTATTATTAGCTAATTGATTTAAAATAAATCTGTTAGCTTTCAAATTTGTTAAATCTTCGTAATTAATCTCTTGTCTGTATTTATAATAGAGTACCAGACTATCATGATTCATTATTTCAATAAATGGAGGAATAAAATACATTCCACTCGTACTTTTACCAATGCCTGGGGGCCCCGCAATAATATAAATTTTTGCCATTTATCGGATAATTTGAATTGTTCCGTCAGCTAATTCAGCTACAATTTTCCCATCAATTTTATGTACAAAAGGCATATTTTTTTGCAAAAAGATTTTTACGATTTTTTTGATTTATTTCTCTCTCCCATACTTTAAGTTCCTCTGCATCCATATTAACAATAGGCTTAGTCATTTCACCACGATAGCCCGTTAATGAAATAATATTGTCTTCTTCTTTTTCCATCATAAAGTAATTTTTATTCTATCAAAGATAACCATAAAAACATTATTTTTTAGCACAAATCTGCGAAGGGAATTTCCAACTTTTTGAGGTTACTTCTTCGTAATATCGTTCATACATTGGTAAAATAATTTCTATGTCAAAACGCTTGGCTTGTTCATGGGCGTTGTGTTTGAATTGTGCTAATTTTTCATCATCACTCAACAAAGCAATTGTGTTTTTTGCCATGTCATCTACGTCTCCAATTTTCGAAACAAAACCCGTTACGCCGTGAACATTTACTTCGGTGATGCCACCTGCATCCGATGAAATCACGGGGACTTCGCACGCCATTGCTTCGAGGGCGGCCAAACCGAAGCTTTCTTTTTCGGAAGTTAAGAAAAATAAGTCTGCCAATGATAAAACCTCTTCAATAACATCCAATTTACCCAAGAAACGAACGTCTTGTTGCACACCTAATTCCCGGCAAAGCATTTCGATAGTGGTACGCTCTGGGCCATCACCTACCAATAGTAACTTGCTGGGAATCTGCTGATTAACTAAATGAAAAACCTTCACAATGTCTTCAATACGCTTCACTTTTCTAAAATTAGAAGTGTGCATTAACAGTTTTTCACCATTAGGGCAGATGGCAATTTTGAAATGGTCTTTACGTAATTTTTTGAAGCGTTCTAAATCAATAAAATTAGGAATAACTTCAATTTTGTTGACAATTTCAAACTCCTCATAAGTGTCATTTCTCAAACTTTCCGATACAGCAGTTACGCCATCAGACTCGTTGATAGAAAATGTTACAACAGGTTCAAAAGAAGGGTCTTTGCCTACAAGGGTAATGTCTGTACCATGTAATGTGGTGATAAAAGGGATATGTATTCCTTTAGATTTGAGGATTTGTTTTGCTAAAAATGCCGCTGAAGCGTGCGGAATAGCATAATGTACATGCAAGAGGTCTAGGTGTTCGTTGCTCACAACATCCACAATTTTACTCGCCAGAGCTGACTCATAAGGCAGATATTGAAACAAGGGGTACGACGAAATGCTAACTTCATGATAATAGATATTTTCATTGAAAAAATCCAGTCTCGAAGGCTGCGAATACGTTATAAAATGCACCTGATGCCCCACTTTGGCAAGTGCCTTACCTAATTCGGTGGCAACCACCCCACTACCTCCATAGGTAGGATAACATACAATTCCGATTTTCATTAAAACTTTGTTTCGATGTTGATTTTTCGTTTTTTGCCCCTTGACTGGTATCTCACCTATTCCCTAAGACCTAATTCCTAATCCCTTAATCCCTAATTCCCAACACATACAGAACACAGAAAAATTAAAAAAGTCTCATTGAATGACGTATTTTCTTTTTTGGGGGAATAAAAAGAGATAATTTTGGGGTGATGAAGCCTCAACGCAAAATAACATATCTTCAAACCCTACAAGGATTCATTCGTTTGATTCGCTGGCAAAATTTAGCGATTATTGTTTTGACACAATATTTTACTCGTTTCTTTTTAATTAGAGATAAATCATTGTCTTTCAGTCATTTATTAGAAATTTTTCTGGATAAAAATATATTTCTTATATCTCTTTCAACGGTATTAATCGCAGCTTCGGGCTATATTATTAATGATTATTATGACATTAAAATTGATTTGGTCAATAAGCCCGAGCGTGTGGTAATTGGGCGATATATCAAACGTAGATGGGCTTTGGCAATAAATCAGATTTTTAACGGTTTAGGAATCCTCTTGGGCTTATTTATTAGCAGAAAAGTTGCTCTGGTAAATCTTTCGGCAGTTTTTTGTTTATGGTTATATGCCAATCAATTGAAAAGATTAGCATTTTGGGGAAATTTGATGGTAGCAATTTTGACGGGGTTCTCATTGTTAATATTGGCTGTTTATTATCCAGGACATCAAAGAGAGGTTTGGGTTTATGCTATCTTTTCATTTTTCATTACCCTTATTCGTGAAATAATCAAAGATATGGAAGACGTAAAAGGTGATGAAAAACACGGTTGCCGAACCTTACCCATTATTTGGGGAATTGCTCGAACAAAACTTTTGGTTTATGGACTGATTGCTTCTTTTATTACCACTTTATTTATTTTAGCCACCCAGCTACCCAATCAACGCATTGCTTATATTTTCTTGATAATGATGCTTCCAGTAGGCTTTTTGACCTACAAATTGGTCTATGCCGACAAGCCCCGAGACTTTGCTTTTTTGAGTGATGCTTGTAAGGTAATTATGCTGATTGGGGTTTTGACTATGATGTTTGTATGAAAAAAAACCTTGCCATTTTCGCTTCTGGTTCAGGCTCAAATGCTGAACAAATTGTTAATTACTTCGTTGATTCTGAACATATTAACGTAAAACTATTTCTCTGTAACAATCCCGAAGCGGGCGTTATTCAACGTGCCGAAAGGCTCAATATTCCTTTGATTATGTTCGACAGACCGATGTTTAAATCGGGTGATGTGGTGCGTATTTTACAAGAAAATCAAATTGATTTTGTGGTTTTGGCAGGATTTCTCTGGCTCGTTCCCAAGAACGTTATAGAAGCTTTCCCAAATCGAATTATTAATATCCATCCCGCCCTTTTACCAAAATTTGGAGGTAAAGGTATGTACGGTCATTTTGTGCATGAAGCCGTAGTGGAAAACAAAGAAACAGAGTCGGGCATCACAATTCATTTTGTAAATGAACATTATGACGAAGGGGCAATTATCTTTCAGGCCTCATTTTCCGTTACACCCACCGATACACCCGAAGATGTAGCTCGTAAAGGGCAAGTTTTAGAGCATCAATATTTTCCAGAAGTGATTGAAAGAGTTGTTTTGGGAGAGAAATCCAGTGATTTGTCATCATGACGCAGGAAGGAACTGTATTAAACATATGAGGTATGAGTAGTTTTCAAGATCAGTTCCCTCCTACGTCGTTATGATAAATATATTGATATCCAAAAATATTTTTTTTTCTCATATTACTCAACTTTCAACCCAATTTTCTTAAAAAAGTATCCTTAAAAACTTAAAATATGGTTTTAAGCAACCTCTTTTTTTACAATCTTAATATTTATTCTCTAAAGCTCTTTAAAAGTAAACTTTAATACTTTAAATCTTTATAAAAAATAATTGAAAAATTATAAAATAAGTACTTTTACTTAAATAGGTTTTTAAATTTAGTTTTTTGACCTAAAAAAATGTTTTATCCCCAAAAAGGGATACTAATGTGAAGAATATTATTCCCAAAATTAGTAAAATCTTTAAAAAATTGGCTATTTTTATAGGTAGGAGGGTTATTTTAGGCATTTGGCATTTGTTTTTAT
>JANPIG010000639.1:0-1324 GCA_031424875.1 Cytophagales bacterium | reverse complement strand
AGCTCAGATCTGTTGGCTCCTCCATTACTAAATGTCTATAATCTTCTGGATCATGTCCTGCATAAAAACTCCAAAAACCTTTCAAAAATGTTCCATGAATATATCGAGCTTCATTGAGAGAACGATTTTCTCCTAAAATAGTAACTTCAGGTTTAATAACTTGCTTCTTATAAGACGTTGTTTGACCCATAAATCCATGAATCGTAGTCTCATGATTTTGGGTAAGCATAGTTGGGATAGGGTCATATTTAGCTGAAAATTGAAACAAATTAAAGTAGTCGTTTTCCTCTTGAACTGGTCGAGATTCGTTAGGATATGCCTCAATGCTTGAAAATTCAACAATTTGAGGATGAAAAACCAAACTAAAATTTTGAAAGGCAAAGCTATTAGAGAAATTCAATTTATTATCTGCTCCTGCGTCATATCCATCACCATCATAATAGGCATCAACAATATCAAGCCCATCTGCAGCTAAGGCTATATCATAGGTGTCTGTTGCTGTACACATAGCGAACATATAACCGCCTCCACCTACAAATTCTCTAATTTTTTTAGCTACTGCCAGTTTTAATTTTGAAACTTTTTCAAAGCCAAACTTTGCTGCATTCCTCTTGTCCTCACGCAATTGAGCTTGATACCACGAAGTTGAACTCTGATTCAAAAATTTACCCATTTGACCTGTAAAATCTTCATGATGAAGGTGTAGCCAATCATATTCTGGCAATTTTGAGTTCATTACTTCTTCATCAAAAATCAAATCATAAGGTATCTCTGCATAAGTCATTGCCAAGGTGACGGCATCATCCCAAGGCTGCGCAGTTTTGGGTGAATACACAGCTACCCGTGGTGGTTTTTGAAGTTTAACAACGTCCATGTTTGCATCTGGACTTGTAACCTCTGCCCGAATTTGTGACGCTTCTCCTTCGGATATCACCTGATAACTAACACCCCTAATAGTCAATTCATTCTCAAATTTTTGAGCTTGAGGAAACATAAACGAACCACCTCTATAATTGAGAAGCCACTCAACTTCCATATCATGGGTTTTCAAAATCCAATAGGCAATTCCGTAAGATTTCAAGTGGTTTTTCTGGGTGTCATCCATCGGAATCAATATTTGTGAAGCCCATAAACGCCCAGAGAGCATAAAAAATATGATAAACGGAAATATTAGCCTTTTCATTGGAGCAGTTTTTTTAATAAACTCAACTAAATTTGTTAAGCAAAAAAATGGACAAAATTGACATTCAAAGCATTTAACGAAGTTAAAACAAAAATAGTGCAAAACTTTTTCCCGAACACCAAACATAGGGAAACGAATTTC
>JANPIG010000638.1:0-5396 GCA_031424875.1 Cytophagales bacterium | reverse complement strand
GCACCCATTTCTAATTCACGCTGATTGACGGTTTCAAAACGGTCATTTGAGGCATGATGATATTCAAAATAACGTTGTGGGTCGGGCTTAAAACCTACCAATACCGTACCTTGTGGAGCAAGTGGACCGATATCTACTCCTCCAGAACCTCGATCAATTTCGTTTAGTCCGTAGGGAGATAATAATGATTTATAGTCTTGAATTTTTGTTAAAATTTGTGCCGAGCCACCCTGAACGCCAAAACCTCGAGGCGTGAATCCTCCATTGTCAGACTCCATCGCAAAAATGTGCTTTTCATTATTCTGTTTTGCCAAATCTGCGTACTTGATTCCTCCTCTATTTCCGTTTTCTTCATTCATGAACAAAACCACTCTCAAGGTACGTTTTGGCTTGATGTTCAGAGTTTTGAATAACCTAAGAACTTCCATGGATTGGGCAATTCCTGTGCCATCGTCATGAGCTCCTTGTGCCAAATCCCATGAGTCTAAATGTCCACCTACGACAATGATTTCTTCGGGTTTTTCAGAGCCTTTTATTTCCGCTACTACATTGAAGGAAGGGGCATCGGGCAAAGATTCGCAAGACTGTTTGAAATAAAATTTCAAAGTTGGATTTTCCTTTAACGTTTTGCTCAATAAAGTGGCAGCATTCGTGCTTAAAGCCGCCGCAGGAATGAGGGCAACACCCGTAGCATATTGCATAGAACCCGTATGTGGAAAATCATTCTCGGTACTGCTTAACGACCTGATAATCACCCCAATAGCACCCATTTTAGAGGCTTCGTTTGCACCACTTCTGCGTTGGTCGCCAGCTTGCCCATAAGCCTCAAAAGTATTGATTTTTGTTGGGTCCATCGGACGATTGAAGAATACAATTTTACCTTGTACTTTTTCCTTAGGGATTTCACGTAATTCTTGAAAAGTTTTCACCTCAATCACCTCTGCTGTTATTCCTTTTGCGGGTGTGGCAATCGAGCCTCCCAAAGCCACCAATGGCACAGACGTTTTCTGTTTTCCGTTCAAAATATAGCCTACTTCTTTTGCACCCCGTACCCAATGAGGAACCATGACATCCTGCAAAAAAACTCTATCATAACCCCCTGATTCTAAAAGTTTTTTACCCCAATTCACTGCTTTTTTTGCTCCTTCTGAGCCACTCAAACGAGGTCCGATTTTGGTAGTAAGTTCTCGCAACCACTCATAAGATTTACCGTTTTGGAGTGATTCATTGAAGATTTTACGGATAATAGTGGAGTCATTATCTTGTGAAAACCCTGATAATGAGAGTGTTAATAAAGTAAATGTGCTGATGAAGGATTTTTTGTGTTTCATATTTTTGTTTAAATTTTAGTACACGGCAAACGGTACACGGGATTTGATAAAATAAATTTATTGAATAAATGTAAATGGAGATAAGAGATTTTCAATGAACCGTTTACCCTTTACCGTTTAACCACCAACTCATCCATTCGATAATATTTAAGGTTCAATTTAGCACTTTCTACTAAGATTTGTTCTAAAAAATGAATATCAAAACCATATTCACCCACTTTTTGAGTATTTCCATTCAAAGGTTTATGACCAAAAATCATCATTACTGAACCTTCGTCCTTGGCTCTTTGTAAACCTTTTTGTATATCTTCTATAGTCAATTTTGTACCCTTGTCAATTAATAAAGCATTGACTCTCTGAGTGTTATCTTGCTGGTGATAGATTTCGTCCATGTCTTCTACTTTGCGGATGTATTCATATCCCCAAAGGTTTCGATTCTTTAAAGATACATCTCGTAAAAGACTAAAATACTTTAATAATTCACGGTCTGAATACCACATCTGTGAACCACCAGGATGAGCAAAAGTTGTGGGCGAAAATCCTTGTTTTTTCATGACTTTGAGGGCTTGGAAAATCTCATTTTCCATGTATTCGCTCAAAGAATGTTGCCAAATATAATACATCGAACGCACATGCATGGCTCCATGACAGCCAATTTCATGACCCTCTTTTCTTAATTCATGTAAAATCTGTACTTCTTCGATTGAAAGACTATCGGGTTGAGTAATATAAAAAGTAGCTTTTACGTTGTATTTCTTCAAGAGTGGATTCAACAATGCCCATTCTTTTACAAATCTGTCGTCAAAGGATAAAGCAATTCCTGCTTGATGAATTATTTTTTTTGATTCACAAGCGGTAAATAAAATAAAAAAAATGAGGTATAAAATGTTTTTTTTATCTATCATTTATTGAAAGGCATCCGCCCTAATAATTTTTACTTTTATTTTTGACAAAACACTAACACAACAAACTTAAATGTACACAGTACCCAAAATTTTTCAACAATTCCCCGAATTGATTGCTGTAGAGAGTAACCGGCATGGAGGTGTTAGTAAACCCCCTTTTGCTTCGTTAAATTTAGGACTTTTTACCGAGGATAAACCAGAAAATGTGCAAGAAAATAGAACACGATTTTTTGAAAGCCTTGGCATAAAACCCAGTAGAGTTGCCCATTCTTCTCAAGTCCATAGAGATCGAATTTTGAAAGTTACTCGTTGCAGAGCTTATGAAGGTTATGATGCAATGATAACTATTAATAAAAATTCTTTTATGTCTGTTACTACAGCCGACTGTACGCCCATATTGATTTATGATGTTAAAAATCAAGCAGTTGCGGCAGTTCATGCGGGCTGGAAAGGCACAGTTGCCGATATTACAGCTAAGACAATCCAGATGATGCAACTGGAGTTCAATACCAAACCGGCAGATTGTTACGCTTATGTAGGCACATGTATTGACGAATCATCTTACGAGGTAGGCGAAAAAGTAGCAGAATTATTTGCCTATGAATTTAAGACAATGGTAAAAAGTGGACGAAAAGTAAAGTTTTTTGTCGATTTAAAAAAAGCCAATGCGGCTCAATTGATGAAGTGTGGTGTTCCAGAGAATCATATTGAGGTTTCAAATTTCTCAACTGTTTTAGATAATTATGACTATTTTTCGCATCGAAAAGAGAAAGGAAAAACAGGACGTATAATGGCTTTGATTGGTGTGAGGAAATAAAATGTAGCACGGAAATCCGTTCCGTGAAGCCAAGGCCAATTTGTTCCTTGGCTTTACGGAACGGACTTCCGTAATACCTATCAATCATCCAAAGACTGATAAATTATTTGTTTGAAAAGATTATTGAGATTATCGCCCTTCGTTTGTTGGGTTTGTTTCATGATTACGGCAATAATTTTTTCTCTGGGGTCGGCAAAATAATTGGTATTAAAATACCCACCCCATGTAAATGTGCCTTCGCTACCCATCCCACCTTTGTCTTCACCGTTTGCTTTTAAAACGCCAAATGCTAATCCATAAAAACTATCTCCTTTCTCTCCTCCAAAAAGGTTCTCAGTTTGGTTAGATAAAATGGCATCAATCGTGGTTCTACTCAAATATCTTTTGCCATTCATTTCGCCTCCATTAATATACATTTGGAGAAAAGTAGCATAATCTTTGGCGGTACTTGAAAGCCCTGCACCGCCCGAAAAAAAGGTTTTTGCTCCTTTAATGGGATAATCAGGGTCGTAGAAAGTGGTAGGAAAACGTTCAAATCCACCCTCTTTACTACTTTTTTGAACCGATACTAAACGGCTTGCTTTATTATCTGGTAAATAAAAATAAGTGTCCGACATTCCCATGGGTTCAAACATTCTTTTACGCAAAAATTCATCAAAAGTCATACCAGAAACTACTTCAATAAAATAGCCCAAAACGTCCAATCCTTCGGAATAAACGTATTTTTCACCTGGATTATGATGTAAAGGAAGTTTGGCTAATTTCTTAACGGATTCACCAATTTTGATGGATTCCGTAGTAAATAAATCGGTGATTCCTGCTTTTTTGTACATGGCTTTAAACTTTTCATCGCCATCAATTACGCCATAACCCAAACCCGAAGTATGCGTCAGTAAATGTCTTATCGTGATTTCATTTTTGGCGGGTTCAGTAGTATAAGTAGTATCTCTAAAAGTAAAGTTTTTTAACAAAGTCGGATTTTTGAATTCTGGAATATACTTAGAAATGGGGTCGTCTAATTGAAATTTCCCTTCTTCCCAAAGCATCATGACGGCAGTGGAAGTGATGGCTTTGCTCATGGAAGCAATTCTGAAAATATCATCCTTCTTCAAAGCCCTATTGCTCTGATTATCAGCCATTCCGAAGGCTTTATGATAAATAATTTTCCCATTCCGAATCACGATTGCCGCCACCCCAGGAACTTCTTTATTATTGACCGCATTTTGAAAAATATTATCCATTCGAGCAATTCGCTCACTCGACATTCCTACACTTTCGGGCGAGCTATCAGTAGGAGAGGGGGAAATTTTTAGTGATTTTGTTTGTGAAAGTCCTGAAAAGGACAACAATAATAGTAAAAGATAAAGTCTGTTTTTCATCGCTTTTATTTTAAAATATGTTTAAATCAAAAGAGTAATTAGACTTGCAATATACTCTTTTTACGCAAAAAAGCCATTCAAATACTGCTTGAATGGCTTTTGGTGTGATAATGTTTAGGGTAATTAGTTAAGTACAAGTGTAAAGCCCATAAATAACAAGAATTTTAGGCAATATTGAAAAGATGAACTGAATCAGTTGAATTAATTTGGGATAAAAGTGAAGTCGGCAAAGCCGTAAAATTCAGACTTTATATTGGGAGCACCAGATGGAAAAGTTGCTGTACTGACCGCAGAGTAGCAACTATTGAGAACTAAGATACTCCCTTTGCTGAATGGCATAAAATCACCCCCGCCTGTTTTAGAGGCTACTCCATACTTTTTATTGACCCCACCTGATTGACTGTTGATGCTGATAACATAATTTTTGTTAGCCGTTAGTGATAACGCTTCAATGTTTTCCAAAGTCAGTGTAAGCGGTGCCGACTGTTCAACGGTTTTTTGACGTAAAACAGCTTTAGTATCATTATCCCAAATGATAATACGATATGAGCCAGGATCTGGCATTTTGCTACCAATTTGCGTAATTTTGCCTTCTACCGAGCTACTGAAGACTAACCCCAACTCCCAAGGTCCGCTGGTGCGTGTGCCAGTAACAACAGTGCTACTGCCGCTCAAAAAAGTAGTTAATGGGTTTTCACTAGGTTTCACAGCAACGGCATCATCTTTTTTACAAGCATTTAATAGCAATCCTAAAAAGAGAAAAGGAATTAATAATTTTTTCATAACGTTTGATTTAAAGGTAATTTTATTTGTTAAACATTTGATTGTGAATAAGTTATAATGTTATTCATGCACAAATATGAAGGATAAATAAATAAGAATTTAAATTGATAATGTGAAATCAACTCATTATTTAGTATTTGGTGATTTCATCTTTGTAGGTATCGTTTTAGTCGTGAAAAGT
>JANPIG010000637.1:0-3211 GCA_031424875.1 Cytophagales bacterium | reverse complement strand
CAACCTGTGAACATTGGAAATCCTGATGAAATTACTATCAGAGAATTTGGCGAAGAGATTATTAAATTGACGGGGACAACTCAGAAATTGATTTCGTTGCCGCTTCCAACTGACGACCCCAAACAACGTAAACCAGACATTACCAAAGCCAAAGCCTTATTGGGATGGTCGCCAAAAGTTTCCAGAGAAGAAGGTTTGAAAATCACGTATGAATATTTCAAATCTTTACCAAAAGATGAACTCTTCAAAATGGCAAATCACCGTGATTTTGAGAAGAAGAATTAGATATTTTGTTGGACAAAGAAGTTATCTTTCAAAATAATATAATTTATACACAGATTTGTAAGTACCAGAAAGAGCCATAGGCTCGACCAATTTTGTAGCAACGGATTTCAATCCGTTGAATTAATAACATTTTCCAAAGCCCTAAACAAATTGTTTGGGGCTTTTACTTTTCCTACTTTTTAAAATGTTTACAAATGAGTAATATTGTAAAGTAAATGAGGGAAAATAATTGTAAATTAAACTACCTTATTGTTCGAAGCTCAAGACTAACATCCTGTAGCTTTTCCATTAACCAACCTTTTATAAATCAAATGAAAAAACGCTGCATTCTACTTGCTCTTCTATGGGTAAGATGGCTTCCTATTTTTGCACAAGCCGTAACAACCGTACCTGCTTTGCCTAATGGTGACCAAGAAATTACCCTCATTTTCGACCTTACACAGGCTAAGGATGCCCGGGCCAAAGGACTTTTAGGCAAAAAAGATGATGTCTATTTATGGTCGGGGGCGGGTAGTACCGATAGTGGGGATGCTTTCCAATTCCAACCTGCGGGACAAACTAATTTTAATGTCCCTTTTGACAAAGGTAAAATGACTCCTCTTGGTAATGATAAATGGAGCATCAAATTGACTCCAAGAACATACTATGCAGTTGCAGCTAATATTCCAATCAAAAAATTGGGAGTATTACTAAAAAGTGGCGATGGAAAATCTCAAACTGAAGATTTTATTGTTGCCCTTTACGATAACAAACTGAATGTCGCATTCTTGCAACCTAAAGAAAAAACCTTCTTTGTAGCCTCCGGCACCACAATCCCTGTTTTAGCGGTGGCTTCCAAAAAGTCAGATTTTGTGCTGACCGTCAATGGTGTATCCGTTCTGACTGCTACCAATAAAGACTCTTTAAAATATTCTCTCAATGTAGGCACGGTCTCTGGTGCGAGCAACACTGTAAAAGTTACTGCTACTTCTGCAACTGAAACTGCCACTTCTGAATTTACTGTTACTGTGCAACCAATTCCAACCACCGAAGCCTTGCCGACAGGTGTGAAAGACGGCATCAATTATATTTCAGACACAAAGGTTACCTTGGTACTTTTTGCTCCTAAAAAAGACTTTATTTATGCCATTGGAGATTTTAATAATTGGGTTTCTGATAGTAAATCTCTGATGAAACGCACCCCCGATGAAAACCGTTATTGGATTGATATTGAAGGACTTACCAAGGGACAAGAATATGCTTTTCAATATGTAGTAAACGGAACTATTGCCGTTGGAGACCCTTATTCAGAGAAAATTCTTGACCCAAATAATGACGCAGGAATTTCTGGAAATACCTACCCAAATATCAAAACCTTACCATCTGGAAATAAATCTATTGCATCTGTATTGCAGACAGGACAAATGCCCTATCTTTGGAAAATAACCAATTTCAAACGCCCTGCCCAAGATAATTTAGTGGTTTATGAGCTTCATGTGCGTGATTTTGATAAAGATGGTTCGTATAAAAACGTTATTGACAGAATCCCCTACCTCAAAACCTTAGGCGTAAATTGTATTGAGTTGATGCCTATTTCAGAGTTCTCAAATAATGATTCTTGGGGGTATAATCCAACGTATTATTTTGCTGCCGACAAGGCTTATGGAACTCGTGAGGACTTGAAAAGATTGATTGATCTTTGCCACGAAAACGGCATGGCAGTGGTTCTGGACGTGGTTTATAATCAAGCTGACTATGAATTTCCGTATGTAAAAATGTACTGGAATGGTACGCAACCTTCTGCGGACTCGCCCATGTTTAATCAACAAGCAACGCATCCGTTTAGCGTATTTTTTGATTTTAATCATGAAAGTCAAGCTACAAAAGACTATGTCAATCGGGCAAATGAATATTGGTTGAAAGAATACAAAATTGATGGGTATCGTTTCGATTTGGCAAAGGGTTTTACCCAAAAATTTAGTAATAACGACTCTCAATTTAGGCTATATGACCAAAGCCGTGTGGATATTTGGAAGGGCTATTATGACAAAATCAGAAGTTATGATAAAGATGCCTATGTGATTTTGGAATTATTCTCGGAAGACAGAGAAGAAAAAGTGCTTACAGATATGGGCATGATGGTTTGGGCTAATCAGAATGGCGATGCCCGCAATGCCGTAAAGGGATTTGGTAACGATTTTACAAGATTTTCTTATAAAGAAAGAGGTTTTACAAAACCCGCAGCAGTAGGCTATATGGAAAGCCACGATGAGGAAAGAATTGCGTTTGATGCCTTACAAAATAGTAAGGTAAAGGCGAATCTTGCCACTGTTTTGGAACGTACCAAAGCAGCAGCAGCCATATTTCTGACGATTCCTGGACCTAAAATGATTTGGCAATTTGGTGAATTAGGCTACGACATTTCTATTGATCAAAACGGCAGAACAGGTCGTAAACCCCTCAAATGGGACTATTTGCAAGATGTTAACCGTTTGAAATTGTACAAAGTTTATTCAGAATTGATTAAGCTAAAAATGACTCAAGATATTTTTAAGACTACTGATTTTCAAATGGATTTAGGAGGACTTTTGAAAAAAAATACATTAGTTAGTGGCACTAATAAATTAATTGTCGTAGGCAATACTGATGTACAAGATAGACCCGTATCAGATTTATTTCCCAACACTGGCAAATGGTACGACTATTTTACGGGTAATGAATTGAATATTACAGACTTAGGTTTTAAATATCAACTTCAAGCAGGGCAATTTCATATCTTAACTAATTATCCTCTACCCAAGCCCGAAGCCAATTTAGTACCGTGGACATTGTCTAATGTTTTGGCAAATGAGGAAGAAACAAATCAGTCGATTAAGGTATATCCAAACCCAAGTAAAGATTTTATTTACATCGAAATCCCAGCGTTTGCCAAAGGAGTTTTCTCTCT
>JANPIG010000636.1:0-6855 GCA_031424875.1 Cytophagales bacterium | reverse complement strand
CGGTCACCAACGCCATTAATCAATGCGCAAATGTCGGTTTTGAAATGGTAGTCCTAAGTTTTGGGGTGCTTTAACCAATTCATTCAAATACGGCAATTTTGACTTCACACTCGAACTGCAATATTCTTACGGCAACGATGTAATGATGATGAATCTACACGCCAGTGAAGATCGTCAAGCATTAGCCAACAGCTATACATCGGTGTTGAATGCTTGGACTCCTCAAAATCAAAATACTATGATTGCTGAGATTAGAGATACCAGAGCAGGATATGTAACGAACGTGGATTCTTGGTGGATTAAAGACGGTTCCTTCATACGTGGAAAGAATATTTTATTAGGATATACTTTACCAACGCTTTTGACAAATAAGCTAAAAATGAATCGTGTGCGAGTTTATGCAACGGCTCAGAATACTTTCTTAATCATGAAAGACAAAATTGTTGGTGATCCAGAAGTAACTCCTACCAATCAAGGAGATGGAAATAGTGCTTTCTCGCAAGGTATGATTTGGCATAATTATCCTAAACCTTCAACGTTTATGTTGGGCTTTCAGATAACGCTTTAAATTTAACTTTGGCACTCCATTTAAATGCCAAATGAATATCCCGTGCGACGGTCGCCCCTACCCCTTCAAAGGAGGTAGGGGAATGTTCACCTGAATAAACACAACAAATAATTATAAACATGAAAGCTAAAAATATAACAATAAATATATCAAAATCCATCAAAATAGTTTTGTTTAGTACATTTTTGATTGGACAAACGGGTTGCTCAGATTTCTTAACAGAAAAAGCCCCGTCGAATTTAACGCCCGAAAGTTTTTATACGATTCCAGATCATGCGGAGGCAGCATTAGCTTCGGTCTATGCTGATTTAAGATTCATGGGTGGTGGTGCAGGAATTTTCTCCTCCAATTGGCAACTTTTGGAAGCTCTGACTGGTACTTCAACTACTGAAACTGCCCAAAATTCTGACCTAAATAACCTCTATGGATTGGTTCACGATGGGAATACTGCCCATGTGGTGAATTATTGGAATGGACTCTACAGGGTGATTGCTCAGGCAAATCAAGTAATTGCAAAAGTACCACCAATCACGCCAATGCCAGATGCTCAGAAGAAAAAAATCATGGGAGAAGCCAAATTCCTTCGTGCTTCTGCCTACTTTACGGCAGTTAGACTTTGGGGAGATATTCCTTTGATTACCACGCCTCAAACCGCAAGTTCAGCAGACTTTTTACCCAAGAGAAGTCCTAAAGAAGACATATACAAACAAATTGTTGAGGACTTAACAGAGGCTGAAAACGCAGGTTTAGCATGGATGGATGCCAGTGGAAGAGTTGGTTTAGCGGCTGTAAAGGCACAATTAGCAAATGTTTATTTGACAATGGCAGGTTTTCCATTAAGTAAAGGAGCATCGCACTATAAATTATCTGCTGATAAAGCACTCGAAATTATTACTTATGCTAATGCTAATCCTACTGTTATCAATCTTTTCCCTACGTATATAGACGTGCACAAAGAGAATCAGAAAAATAAATTAGAACACCTATTCATGATTCAATATAACACATTAGTAGCAGGAAATCCAATGGGAAATATGTTTCCTAATTTCAAACCTGTTACCTTTAACGGACCTGGCGGAACAGGTAGTACTGTGCCAACACCAAGTTTTTATAGATCTTTTGAACCAGGTGATCTTCGCACAAAAGACCAAGAGGGATATTTTTATACTTCTTATTTTACGAATGGGAATGGAGCAAAATTTGAGTTAGGCGCACCCTATATTTTCAAGCATTTCAATCAAACTGCCAACGGTTCATTTGGCGTGGCAGGAACTCGAAATGACAACCTAAATGTACCTCAGATTCGATATGCCGAAGTTTTATTGACATATGCTGAAGCCCAAAACGAAGTTGGAAGTATAACTCAACAGGCTTATGATGCTTTCAAACGCATCAGAGACAGAGCAAAATTGGTTACGCCAGCCTTAGGAACATACAATCAGGCTTCGTTTAGAGAGGCTGTTTGGAAAGAAAGATGGCATGAACTGTGTTACGAACAAATCACTTGGTTTGATATGATTCGTCTCCGCAAAGCATTTAATGAAAACACAAAAAGGTTTGAAAATTTTGTCGGTCATATCAACGAAAGCTCAAAACAACCTTTGACAGAAAAGCATTTATTATTGCCTTTGGGAAAACAAGAAATGTTGAATAATCCGAATTTGACGCCTCAAAATCCTGGTTATGCCAACTGATTTATATAAATTAATAACCACGTCGTCAAGATTAATAACCTTGACGACGTTTTAGTTTTTACAAGTTCCCTTTATACTTTTTACTCATCTCATTCCACCACCACCTTCCGAACCAAATCTCCTTCCAAACCACTAAATTTAATCACATAAACGCCCTTCCGAAAATGGAAGACATTAATGATAAAGTTCGCCTGATTTTTCAATTCGGTTTCAAAATAAATAGTCCCTATAACATTGAAAATAGAGATTTTTCCGCTGCTTGGCCTGTGAAATTTTATATGAATTTCCGTACTCGCAGGATTAGGATACAAGGTGAAAATATTTGCCAAATCTTTTTCCAAAACCAGTATTTGAGCCGTTTTTGCTTGTGCCACCGCCCCTTCCGATTCTGTTTTATCACCAAAGGCTTTTATGCGATAATAATAAGTATAATTATCCTTCAAAAGGGAATCTAAATATTCTATTTTGTCGGCTCCCAATATTGCCAATTCCTTGTAAGCATCATTTGGATTAATCTTTCTTTCCAAGACATAATAACTTGCTTTCGTAATAGCTTTCCAAGAAATTCTAACCGTTTGATAAGAGGTCGTAGTAACTACCAATTCGGGTGTATTCAGTTTCTGAGGAGTAGTATTTTCTGCCATCACAAAATCCGATTCTGTTTTATCTCCCAATGCTTTTAGTCGGTAATAATAGGTAGTATTATCCTTCAAAAGGGAATCTAAATATTGAGTTTTCTCAGAACTCACGATGCCAATTCCCTTGTAAATATCATTTAAAGCGGCTTTTCTTTCCAAAACATAAAATGTAGCTTTGGGAATACTTTTCCAAGTCATTTTGAGCGATTGAAATGAAATAGAAGCCACCGACAATTCTGGCGTAATCAATTTTTGGGGTGTACTGCCTTGGGCTGTTGCAAAATCTGATTCAGTGTTGGTTCCAAAGGCTTTTATTCGGTAAAAGTATATTGAATTATCTTTTAACGAAGAATCAGAATACATCGTTTTATCGGCTCCCAATTTTGCTATTTCTTTGAAAGAATCATTGGAATTTGATTTCCTTTCTAAAATATATAAAGCAGCATTATTGATAGATTTCCACGAAATTTTTAGTGATTGATATGAAACCTGATTAACCGATAATTCAGGCAAACTCAATTTTTGAGGTGTTAAGATTTGTATAGTTCCAAAGTCAGATTCTGGTTTATTCCCCAAAGCTTTCAAACGATAGTAATACGTGGTATTATCTTTCAATAAAGAATCGGAATACATCGTTTTGTCTGCCCCCAGTCTTGCAATTTCCTGAAAATCATCATTAAGATTTGCCTTACGTTGCAAAATATATAATTTTGCTTGATTTACTGTTTTCCAAGAAAATTTTAAAGATTTATACGTAACGAAATCAATCGTTAATTCGGGTGTAAATAAGGGTTCAAAATTGAAAGCAATATAAGGTTCGATTGCTACTTCATCAAAAGAAAAAGCCCTCATTCCAATAGCATTTTTCAAGAACGGCCCACCAAATTGTGTGAATATAGCATCATCATGAAAGGCTGGTAAATAATTAATGGTATTCTTGGTAGGCGGAGGATTATTGAGCGTTAAAATGATTTTATTATCTACCGCCCGTCCCGCAATAACAATATCATTGAGTGTATTATTTTCCCCGAAGAAAAACATATTTTTCATGTATTGTCTTAAACCCCTACCGTTTTTATCATACAAGAGTGTGTCTTCAACCCACACCATTTTCTGGTCTGATTCGAATTCAAGCGTGATTTGAGTTCGGTCTGCTTTTGAAAAATAGGATTTCTGAACATTGGGCGAATTGATATTTTCCGTAAAGGTTGCCTTGTACAAATCACGATCAATCATTCTGAAAAGTTCTGTATTGGTCTGGTTATGGCCCGAAGAATCATAGTGAATACCATCGTAGCCTTTAGTACCCACGCAAGCAATATTTTCTACAAAGGGTGCATAAATTGTTTTCGTCCGTCGTTGATAATCCCGCAGAGCACCTGCATATCGTTCGGGCCATGCAATGAGTCCTACCTGAAAGACATAATATTGTTTTATATCTGGAAAATCCTGTTGCCAATATTTGAATAATTGATCAAATAACCCTCCCCAAAAATATGAGCCTCCAGAAGATTCATTTTCGCCTTGTCGCCAAATAAAAGCCTTAATTCCACCATTCAAAAGACCTGCCTTCTGAACTCTTGCATACGTTATTCCGTAATTGTTGGATAGGTCTCCAAGATTACTGGCATTTCTTTGCAGACTTAAACCCAAATTAATCCCTCCGACTGCTTGGTTAATAATGCAGACAGGAATTTTGTATTTTTCGATGATTTTCTTCTGAATACCACCTCCTAATTGACCTACTCGATGATTGCCATATTCGGTTAATTCCCAAGCCATGGGTTCGAATGGATAGGCAGCCCCGTAGCTTCTGGCAAATTTATTACGATAAGGAAGTGTAATATCAGAAACCAAGGCCAGAGCGTTGGACTGACCACCAATGAGATAAGCGTCACCCGCCACAATGTGTTCTCTAAATACTATTTGGATTGAATCTTTTTGAGCATTTACCACAAAAACCTTGAAATGATATTCCGCCAATTCTGCCTTAATGGTTACTGACTTAAATTGAAATTTTCCAATATTGCCTGAATAAGAAAGATTAGAACGTTGATAGCCAATTAAGCTATTTTCTCTGAAAATTTGAACGGAAAAATATTGCCAGCCAGTTTCTTCTATTTGCCCAGCAATAGGCACTTGGGCTTCATCTTTATCATTTCTGGGATAGAGTTGAAGATTGTCGGGCAATTTATCAAAAGTAGTTTTATCAAATTTCTGAGCCTTTGAGGAAAGAAATAAACATAGTAACAATAGGGTAAATATCTTTTTCATAGAAACTAAAATTAATTAATGGGATGTTATGACTCTCTAAATTACGGATATTCTTTTGATAAAGCGGGAAGGGCTTAATAAAATAGGTTATTAGTTCTGAAATATTTATTTAATTGGAATTTATAAACAAAAAGCCCCAAAGAAATCAATCTTTAGGGCTTTTTGTTACTTATAAATTATTACAACCTCGAAGCAATGCCATCATGAATCTGCGTTAGGGTTTCGTGTAAACCAAACGTCCAGTTCCAAGTGGGGTAATCTGCTTTGAACTTTGAAAGGTCTGAAATATACCAGATATGATCGCCGATGCGGTTGGTTTCAGAATAACTGTAACTCATCTTTTTGCCCGTGATTTCTTCGCAAATGGCAATTCCTTCCAACATTGAGCAGTTGGCAAAACGTCCACCACCAGCATTATAGACCTCGCCCGCACGTGGGTTTTGGTAGAAATACCAGAACATATTCACTAAGTCATACGAGTGAATGTTATCACGTACTTGTTTCCCTTTATACCCAAAAATGGTATAATGATTTCCTGTGATGGCACATTTCATCAAATACGCCAAAAATCCGTGTAATTGTGTACCTGAGTGGTTTGGTCCCGTCAAACAACCACCCCGAAACACACCCGTTTTCATACCAAAATAACGACCATATTCTTGTACCAATACATCAGCCGCCACTTTTGAAGCGCCGAATAATGAGTGTTTTGTATGGTCAATGCTATGTTTTTCATCAATACCATTCGCAAAATAAGGATGCGATGAATCAATCTCGTAGCGAGTTTCCGTTTCAATTAAAGGCAAATAATTTGGATTGTCTCCGTAAACTTTGTTAGTTGAAGTAAACATAAAAACTGCTTCTGGACAATGCTGGCGGGTCATTTCCAACATATTTAATGTTCCATTGGCATTTACGGTAAAGTCAGTGAAAGGCTCTTTAGCAGCCCAGTCGTGCGAAGGTTGTGCGGCCGTGTGCAATACGCAAGTAATATCTGTTCCGTATTCTTTAAAAATAACTTCTAATTGAGAAACCTCACGGATATCCGCCTGATAGTGTTTGTAATTAGAAACTTCTTCCTCTAAACGGCTACGATTCCAAGCCGTTGAGGCCTCTACGCCAAAGAAATATTGACGCATATTGTTGTCAATACCAATAATTAAATCAAATTTATCCGAGAAAAATTTTACGGCTTCACTACCAATTAATCCAGCAGAGCCTGTTACAAGTGCAATGTTCATGTAAAGTTTATGAGTTTATGAGGAATGTTCAGTAATAATGATGAATTATGAGATATGAGTGTAAAATATTTCTTAAATCATAGTTAAGAAATATTTCATATACTAAAATTTGGAAAAATTTGAAAATATATCCTTGAGAATTAAATCATTATTTATCTCTAACTCCCAACACCTAATCCCTATTTATTGTAATACAAAAAGCGTTACGAGATAATTCCGCAACGCTTTTATTGATGTAATTTTACAAATGCCGAAAGCTGATTACTAACCGCTGATTACCAAAATTAATTTCCTTGAGCGTTGGTACTATCGTTGAATAGTTTTTCACGTATATTGTTGGCTCTCAATTCATTAGCTGGCTTAGCTGGATATTTATTCTTTGTCTGCCGAGCTGCCGAGTCTGGATGTACGCCATATACGTATTCATCACCTTCCGCAAG
>JANPIG010000635.1:0-1215 GCA_031424875.1 Cytophagales bacterium | reverse complement strand
TACAAAAGCAATAACACCTTGATGGTTTTTACGAGTAATCCTGTCTAATTTTTCGGCAGGAACTTTTTGGACAGGAATATTGCGAATACGAGCAAATTCTAATACTTCCAAACTGCCCAATTCTCTCTGAACTAAGATTTTATCTATTTCTTTGCCAGCACGCAAAGTCTCTAAAACTGATTGAATTCCAAAAACGATATCCTTGTTTTCAGGTTTCGGCTGATTGTTGAAAAAGTTATTTTTAAAGGGCTTCTTAAACCCATCTGATTTTCTTTCTGATTCCATATAATTTCGATATTTGATGTTCGTTAGGGTTGCATTACACTTTCAATGTTCGAAAAAGGCCATGAATCTGTATATTTTATTCAACTAATACCGATTCTCTAACATCTACTCCCTAAATAAAAGACAAAGGTCGGATTAAAAATTGAAATAATCATGTAGAATATTCGTTAGCTATGATGATTTAAGAATTTAACTTTTCTAAGATTCGTATAATTATTACAATAATCCTCTTTTTTATGAGATTATAGCAATGTTTGTCAAACTTTGCCCACTTTTTTATCTAACGGTTTGTTTTTTTGAATCTAAAAGTATTATCTTTGCATACTGTCTGTGGAATTGTACAAATCGTTCTTTGAAGTCCCAAAATCGCATACCACTCTTAAAACGCTGAAAACCAGCAATTTACTACCAAGTATTTCTTATTCCTGCCGCCCTACAGGAAATTTATTCCACAGAATAATCCAAAATACACACTAACCCAAAATAAAATTTTATTTACTTCTAAAACGTGCTTCAAAACGAAGTCATGGGTTAATTATTTATAAACGTGAGCCAAAAGAGGCTTGCACTAATCTAAAAGTAAGGATATGATAAAAATGATGAAAGTAATCGCAGCCATTTTAATAATTGGCTCGTTTTTTTATGCGTGCAAAGTAAAACAACAAAGTAATGTTTCCGTTGCAAAAAATCAGTCAGTTACTGTAAAGGAGCCAGTTGATAATGAAGATTTTGTGAAATTAATATCTAAGACTTGGATTGTGAACATAATAAACTACCAAGCAGATGCTCGCAAAAATGTATTATATGAAAGAGGAATTGATGCTAACTTACAAGATTATTCCAAGGAAGCTTTTAAAATTTCTCCTGATGAAAAAGTAGTCTATACAGACGGAAGTGGTAAAAAACACAATGGTACTTGGGATTTAAAAG
>JANPIG010000634.1:0-3544 GCA_031424875.1 Cytophagales bacterium | reverse complement strand
TCATAATTAAAGCTTTTCGATATTTATGAATGAGATTGAATTATAATTAAAATATACTAAAATGAAACCCTACATTAAAGCGTCATCCTAAACAATCTTAGCCGCTTGACGAGCTAATAATTTCCACTCTCCTTTTATTTTCATAAAAATTAACAATACATTCAATTTCGCAGTGGATGCTACCCCCTTATTGGCCGTTTCAGCAGACAATTTATGACGCACAATAGCAGTATTACCTATCACTTTTATAGTTTGTTCTGTCAAATCCATTGTCTTGAAATCTGAATTATTTGAAGTTAAAGATTCAATAAACATTGCCTTCGTTTCGATGCTTCCACTTGAATGTCCATAACTCAAATCTTCATGAATAATTTTCTCCAAAACTGCTTTATCAGGGTCAATCATGACTTTTCTGAGTATTTCCATTGTATTAGAAACCTTGACCTCCTCGGCAGATTGAGCATTGGTGAAGGTAACATTTAAGCAAAATATTGCGAGAATGATAATTAGTTTTTTCATTTGATTCTTGGTTTTTAATGTATTACTGATTGAAAGTATGGCAAAGGCAAAATATTACTCATTCCTACAAAAATCATTTTTTTTATTTTTAACTTGTATAGACAAGATAAAATAATTAGTTTTGTTGCGTCCATGAAAAAACATCAATACCAAACCATTTATGAAAGCCTGAAAGAGCAAATCCAATCTGGAAAATTTTCAGAAGGTGAATTTATTCCCTCAGAAAATGAACTTTGTGCCACTTTCCACACTACTCGCATGACCATCAGACAAGCCTTGTCTGAACTCGTGCGTGAGGGATACATCTTGCGTATTCATGGAAAAGGCAGTATGGTCAAAACACAAATTAGGCGTTTGGGATTGCTCAATTTCAAGGGGTTTTCGGAAGTGGTAGAAGGGGCAAAAACGGCGGTGCTTAACGCTCCATCTGCTGAAAAATTTAACGAAAATTTTTTCTTTGAATTGAGTAAAAAACAGGTGCAAGAAGGCTGTATCAAATTGGAAAGATTACGCTTGAAAGAAGATGACCCCTTGATGTTGGAACATACTTTTTTACCCTCAAATTTCAAAAAGCTAACAACCAATGATTTGATTGAAGGTTCTCTTTTCAAGTCCTTGAAATTTTGGTACGAAATAGAAATTCTCAATTTAGAACAGTCCATTAGAGCCATTGAGGCAGATATAAATGTCGCTCAATTACTAAAAATAAAGAAGGGAAGCCCCATCATTTATATAGAAAGAAAATATCTTACCAATCAACCCAATACATTCATTTACAGTGCTTTATATTGCTCAACGGGCAAATATGCACTTTTTAGTAACGTTTAAAATCAAAGAAATGGACAAAATACAAGAACTCGCAAAGATGATTGACCACTCGCTTTTGCACCCAACTATGACCGACAAGGAATTGGAAGAAGGTTGTGCCTTAGCGAAGCATTATAACGTTGCCTCCGTGTGCATAAAGCCTTATTACGTGAAACAAGCCGTTGAAATACTGAAAGGTACTGATGTGTTGGTAGGAACAGTTATCGGTTTTCCACACGGTAATTCTGCCATCAATATCAAGGTAAAAGAAACCGAACAGGCTTGTAAGGATGGAGCTACTGAAATTGACATGGTAGTTAACATTGGCAAGGTGCTTTCGGAAGATTGGCGGTATGTGAAAAGTGAAATTTTTGCCATCAATAAAATGTGTAAAAAGCACGGTGCTATCTTGAAAGTGATTTTTGAAAATGACTTTTTGCCAAAAGATAAACACAAAATAAAACTTTGTCAGATTTGTAACACAGTAGGAGTTGCTTTCGTGAAAACCTCTACAGGCTATGGCTTTGTGAAAGGCGATGATGGTAAATATAGCTACGAAGGAGCAACCGAAAAGGATTTGATTTTGATGAAAAAATATGCAAATCCAGAAGTGCAAGTGAAAGCCGCTGGTGGTGTCCGTACCTTGGATGGACTACTGAAAGTCAAGGAATTAGGTGTAACTCGCTTGGGAGCATCTGCTACCGCAACTATTTTGGAAGATGCCAAAAAACGTTTTGGTGGAAAGAGTGAAAATAGTCCAGTTTTTGCGGAGGGGAAAGGGTATTAATTTTTTAGGGGTTAGGTTTCAAGGGCTACTTAGTAACACCTAAAACCTAACCCCCAAAACCTAGCCCCTAAATAACCACTCTCTCATTCTTAGGGGCAAAAAATTGCATGATGCCCCATGCCAAAATATAGGCACTTCCACAGAGGATAAAAATGATATTATAGCCCCCGTTAATATTACCTTCTGCTTTGTAAGAATCTAATAATGAGCCTACTATGATAGGAAAAATAATTCCTCCCACCGAACCAGCCATCCCTCCTATTCCAATTACTGAACTAATAGCTTTCTTGGGAAACATATCAGAAGCTACCGTATAAATGTTGGCACTCCAAGCCTGATGCGCCGCAGCAGCCAAACTGATTAAAGCGACTGCTTGCCAAATATTAGTGGCATATCGAGCCGTCATAATTGGCACTACGCAAATCGCAAAAATGAACATTGCTACCTTGCGAGCTTTATGCGTTTCCCAACCTTTACTAATGAAATATCCCGATAGATATCCTCCGCCAATACTGCCAATGGTGGTAGCAGTATAAACGATAATTAACTCCCAACTTGGCTTTTTTAAGTCTAAATTAAAGGTTGTTGAAAAATAAGAAGGCAACCAAAATAGGAAAAACCACCAAATAGGGTCGGTGAGCATTTTGCCAAAAACAAAAGCCCAAGTTTGGCGAATACTAAAGAGTTTCAACCATGCCACAGGTCTTTCATCTGCGTTTTGTTCATCCATATCGCTGTGAATATAATCAAATTCCTCCTTGGTTAATTTTGCTTGTTTGGCGGGTCTTTCGTAATATAACCACCAGAAAATCAACCAGATAAACCCAATAGCTCCCGTAACGATAAAGGCCATTTCCCAACCGTAAATACCCAAAATCCAAGGCACCATGATGGGTGCGGCCACTGCTCCAATGTTTGCTCCAGAGTTGAAAATCCCCGTAGCTAAAGCTCTTTCTTTTTTAGGAAACCACTCAGCAACGGCCTTTATAGCCGCTGGAAAATTCCCTGCTTCTCCCAAACCTAAGGCAGCTCTGGCTACTCCAAATCCGAATGTGCTTTTGGCGGCGGCATGGGCAATAGCCGCTATACTCCACATAATAATGGAAATAGTATAGCCCAATTTCGTTCCAATTTTGTCTATGATGCCACCAAAAGCCATCAAACTAAACGCATAAGCGGCTTGGAAAGCGATAACAATGTTGCTATAATCGGTTTCTGACCAATTAAATTGCTTTTCGAGCGTAGGTTTCAATAGACCAATCACTTGACGGTCAAGGTAGTTAATGGTGGTGGCAAAAAATAGCAAGGCTACGATTGTCCAACGGTACTTCCCGATTGTGGTTTGCATGAGCGTTTAAAATTTAAAATAATTTTTTGCATTATGATAACAGATATTTTGAACCATCTGCCCAATCCATTCAATATCGTTGG
>JANPIG010000633.1:0-5035 GCA_031424875.1 Cytophagales bacterium | reverse complement strand
TCGTGAGGAACTTTCTTGTCAATAAGGGCATTGTGGAGGAGACAATTTCCTTTTGTCAAAAAATCATCATCGCCACAATCAATCCAATATCTAACTTTTTTTAGTTCATCGGCTGATTTTGTTTCTACAATTTTGATGGGTGAATTTTCGTATAACGTCTTTGTTAAACGGGCCGTACCTTTCAAATCTCTTCCGTATAATTGTCCATAAGCCCTTGTCCAATTGGCTTCATCCATATTGATAATCGTATTTTCATCGTAAAAAGCACCACTTAATGGCGCAGCGGCAGCAAATAAGTCTGGATTACGAAGTGCAAGATTCATAGAGCCATATCCTCCCATCGAAAGCCCAGAAATGCCTCTATATCGCTTTTGAGCCTTGATTCTGTATGATTTTTCAATAGTTGGCATAAATTCTTTCACAAAAAAATCTTCATACTTTTCCTTTCCGTCATACGAATTCATATAAAAACTTACAAAACCGTCGGGCATCACAATAATCATGGGAGGAATAGTGCCATCGGCAATCGCTTTGTCGGCAAGACGATTGATTTCTCCAAATTGTAACCAGCCCGTATCATCGTCAGAGTATCCGTGAAGTAAATACACCACGGGGTAAGACCTTTCGGAAGTTTCGTAACCAGCGGGCAAGTAAATAGTATATTTTACGTCTTTGCCCATAATGGCACTTTTTACGATTTTTCCCTCGGAAACTTTACCCATGTTTTGAGCAAAAGTGAGATTGAAAAATAGCATTAACATTGCTAAAAAAGAAAATTGTTTTTTCATGTTGTTGGATTAATTATGATGGTAAATATCGAATAAAATAAAAATAAAAAAAGACTCGTAAGTTCTGATTCTTACAAGTCTTTTTTTGGTAAACTATACTCTTTTCAAAGCAACCTAAACGCCCCATTCAGCAGGGTTTGCACGCCATTCTTGAAGAGTAATCATCTGACTTTCAGATATATAGTTTTTTTTCATGGCTTCTCCAATTAATGTTTCATAGTCGCTCAAGGTATAAAAATTAAGGTTTTTATCCGCAAAGTTCTTTCTGGCAATTTCAAATCCGTAGGTAAAAATTGCCACCATTCCTAAGACATTTGCCCCCGCCTCACGCAAGGCATCAACGGCTTTTAGCGAACTTCCGCCTGTAGAGACTAAGTCTTCAACAAGTACAACTTTTTGCCCTTTTTTGATGTTTGCCCCTTCAATTTGATTGCCCATACCGTGTTTTTTAGGTTCGGGACGGACGTAACAAAAAGGCAATTCTAACCAATCTGCTACCAAAGCACCTTGAGCGATCCCAGCCGTGGCAACCCCCGCAATAATGTCCACATCACCCCAATATGCTTGCACGGCAGATGCCAATCCATTTTTAATAGCGGTTCTAACTTTGGGGTGTGAAAGCGTAATTCGATTATCGCAATAAATAGGAGAATTCCAGCCCGAAGCCCATTTGAAAGGGACATCAGGGTTCAATCTAACAGCTTTGACTTCGAGCAACATCGAAGCCACATTTTCAGCAAGGGTACGTTGTGCCATTTGTGTGGTTTTGTTAATTCTTATGCAAAAATAGAAACTCTCGTGTATGTTTCATTACAAAAGTTTAATTTTACGTCAGAAATCCCCAAAACATGACCATCTTTATCAACGAATACATCCTTAAAATTATTAGTCAAAAAAAGGCTCAATCACTTTCCACCACCGATTTTGATCATTTGATTGATGCACAATTGGAAGCCATCAAGGTTGAAAACTTAGAGGGTCATGTGATGATTATCAATATTCTTCCGCCCACTATTACACGGCTTTTTACCATTATTAAAACTAACCAACTGTCTCATTTGCAGTCTGTTACTTTGATTTCAGATAATCAGGAAGCCATTGAAGATTTAATAAAATCTCAATATAAAGTCTTGAAAGCCGCAGGTGGAATTGTGAAAAATATAGAGAATAAAATCTTGATGATGCTCCGTTTGAAAAAATGGGATCTGCCTAAAGGAAAATTAGACAAGGGCGAATCATCAAAAGTTGCTGCCATCAGAGAAGTAGAAGAAGAATGTGGGGTAAAAGCAAAATTAGGCGGGAAAATCTGTACAACTTTTCATACTTATACCTACAAGAATATTGATATTTTGAAGCAAACAAAATGGTACTCGATGGATTTGTTGGACGACTCAAACATGAAACCTCAAGCCGAGGAGAATATTGAAAAACTGGCTTGGATGGATAAAAAACAAACCAATTCAGCCTTATTAAATTCCTATTCATCAATACGTTATGTATTAAAAAAGTATTACCAAAAGAGTTGAGCAAACTCTTTCGTAACTTTACAGAAAAAATATTAAAATCATTAATTCAGTGAAAAAACAAACCAAAGCCATCAGAATTCAGGCAGAACGTTCTCAGAATCGTGAACATTCTGTACCCTTATACCTTACTTCAAGTTTCACTTTTGAAAGTGCCGAACAGGGGCGTGCTATTTTTGCAGAAGAAGAAGAAGGAAACATTTATTCACGCTATCAAAATCCCAACGTAGACGAGTTTGTGGATAAAATGTGTATGCTGGAAAATACCGAAGACGGAATTGCCTTCGCAACGGGTATGGCGGCAAATTATGCTGCAATGGCGGCATTGCTCAAACAAGGTGACCATGTGGTGGCTTCAAAAGCCCTTTTTGGTTCGTGCATCCAGATTTTGACAAAAATTCTTCCAAAATTTGGGATTACTTGCACCTTCGTAAATGGGCATAATTTGACAGAATGGGAAGCTGCTATTCAAGAAAATACGAAGTTTTTATTCTGCGAAAGCCCTTCAAATCCAGGGTTGGAATTGATTGATTTAGAAGGAATTTGTCAGTTAAAAGCCAAGCATAATTTGATTTTGGCGGTGGATAATTGCTTCGCCACACCCATTATCCAAACCCCTGCAGATTGGGGTGCAGACTTGGTGATTCACTCGGCTACCAAGTATATTGACGGTCAGGGGCGTGTGCTTGGAGGCGTTGTATGTGGGCGTGAAGATTTGGTTAAAGAAATCCGTTTCTTTGCTCGTCATACAGGACCTTCGATGTCGCCCTTCAATGCGTGGATATTATCTAAAAGTTTGGAAACCTTAGACTTACGCATGGAAAAACATTCAAGCAATGCCATGAAATTAGCTTTGGCTTTAGAGAAAAATCCAGCCTTGAATGCGGTAAAATATCCGTTTTTAGCTTCTCATCCACAGTATGAATTAGCCAAAAAACAAATGAAAATGGGCGGTGCCATCCTTACAATTGATATAAAAGGAGGTTTTGAAGTAGTAAACGAAATGTCGAAATACTTGAAAATAGCTTCCATTTCACCTAATTTGGGCGATACCCGAACTATTATTACCCACCCAGCATCCACAACCCATTCAAAACTAAATGCCGAACAAAAAGCCGAAGTAGGCATTACAGACGGTTTAGTAAGAATTGCCGTTGGTTTGGAATCGGTGGAGGATTTGATTTCGGATTTTGAACAGGCGTTGGAGAAGGCTTTGGTTGGGAGTTTGGTTGGGTAGGATTTACTTTTTATTCTTAATTTTCAAATTAATTTTTACTTCTATTTATGAAAAACATTCTATTTTTAACCTTATTTTTTTTAGTAATTTCTTGTTTTCCAAAAGTTCCAGATGCAATTTTGAAAATTTCAAAAAAGGATATTGTATCGTTTTCATTCGATAATTTTAATCCTAAAATAGTAGCGAAAATAGATTCTATTACTAATAAAATTACGGCTACGTTACCTGTTAGTTCAGATATTACAAAACAGTCTCCTACTATTATGATTTCTGAAAAGGCTACCATTAACCCTAATTCAGGAACTATTCAAGACTTTACTCAGCCTGTTAAATATACTGTAACAGCCGAAGATGGAAGTACAAAAAGTTATGAAGTAAAAGTTGTAGCAATTCCAAAATCATCAAAAAAAGAGATAATATCTTTCACTTTTGACGTAAATACTTTGAAATTTTCTGCAATAATTGATTCTGTAAAATCTACAATCAGTGCAACAGTTCCTGCTGGAACGGACATTTCAAAGTTAGTTCCCTCAATTGCTATTTCTGAAAAAGCTGAGATAAGTCCTGCCAATGGAATTATTCAAGATTTCACCCAGCCAATAAAATATACGGTTAAAGCGGAAGATGGAAGTACAAGAGTTTATGATGTAAAAGTAGAAACAGAAAAGCCAACAAGTACCGTTTTTATAAGTGGAGGAGATGGACTATGTTTGGCACTTGATGCAAAAACAGGGAAGAAGAAATGGGAATATAATGTTGGACAGACATATATTGTTTCTTCACCTACTTATCAGGATGGTAATGTTTACATAGGATTAGAAACCTCTAAATTTATAGCATTAGATTTTATTACAGGAAAACAAAAATGGGTATTTACAACTCTTGAACAAGATGTGATAATTTCTACTCCAATTTCAGTGCAAGGTAAAATTTATCTATGTACAGTCGGGGGAAAAATCTATTGTTTGAATACAGTTGATGGTAAAATTATTTGGCAAGTTTCGACAAATAAAGGAATTACTTCCTCCCCATTAATTGATAATAACCTGATTTACTTTACAAATGAAGATGGATTACAAATTTTTGATATTAGTAATGGTCAAAAGAAAAGTAGAATTGCTTCTACTCAATCTGTCTTAGGAGTTAAAGGTATTGATAATCCTCTTTCATCACCAGTCATAACAAATGGCGTAATTTATTATATCAAAGATGGAGTTTTAAATTCGTATGTAATAAGTACGAAGAAAAGTGATTGGTCTTTGACAATAAAAAATAATAATTACAGAATATTGACATCTTTTACTACAAGTAAGGATATTATCTTCGTTACTGATGACCAAAAAATATATGCAATTGATTTATCGAATCGAAAACTTGGATGGGAAGCAACATGGACACCTAAAAACGGACGTTTCTCATCTCCATTAGCAATTGATGATATTGTTTATACAGCAGGAGGAGAAAGTGTGTTTGCATTTAATATAATG
>JANPIG010000632.1:0-3922 GCA_031424875.1 Cytophagales bacterium | reverse complement strand
ATATAATAACTGATATTTTGGGAAATGTTTATATGGCAGGTGTTTTTCAAGGAAGTGACATAATGTTTGGTGGACAGACTTTAACGAACCAAAATACGGGTTACTTCGCAAATAGAGACCATTACTTAGTTAAATATTCATCTTCAGGTAACTTTCAATGGCTAAAGTCAACTTATAAAAAAGTAGCCAGTTATGGAATTGGAAAAGATGCCTCTGGGAATATACTTTTAACAGGTTCAAGTACCGATGTTTCGACTGGTGAAAAAATTTATATTCAAAAGTATGACGCAAATGGTAATAATTTAATTAATCTAAACCCTATTGAAAGTGGTGGTTTATCCGCAGGTGGTGGGATTATTGAAGATATCAATAAGAATATTTGGGTTTCAGGAAGATTTAACCCAACTGGTGGTAGCACTCATATTGTAACAGGAGGGCAAGCATTAACTCCAAAATCTGACGACGTTCTTATTATAAAATATATTCCTAAATAATAAATAACACACAGTAAGTTACTAACTATCAGACGGTATTTTATCCATATTTTTATTTAATGCCACAACCCCCCCATTGCCAAACATACCAACAATCCGAAACGCTCTTTTTTCAAGATTTGAAAGAAGAGCGTTCTGAGGCTTTTACGTGCTTGTATTTACAAACGTATGAGCTTTGTCTGCCTTATGCCCTCAACAAAGGGAGCAATCAAGAAGAATCAGAGGATTTGTTACAGGAATGTTTGGCAATTTTTGTGGATAAACTTCGTAATGGAAGTTATGTTTTTCAAGAAGGAGCAAAAATTACGACCTACTTCTACCGTATCTATGTGAATCAATGGAAAAAGATTTTTGAACAAAAAACTAAACGTGGAGAAGTAAGGCTACGAATTAATGATGATGTGGAACAAGAAGACGATGAAACTTTCAAAAGTTCATCGTCTTCATTGATTTCAATTTTCAAGGGGAATGAGGATGAAGAAAATGGGCAAATTGTTAAAATTAACGAAGAATCCATTTTTGATGATTATGACGAAGACGAAAGAAGCTGGATTTTTAAGAAATTAAATCGTTCATTTTCGTTATTGGCAGAAGACTGTCAGAAAGTTTTGCAATGGTTTTATGTAGAAGATTGGTCGCTCAAACAAATTGCCGAAGCTCTCAAAATGTCCGAGGCATCCGCAACGGTCAAGCGATTTAAGTGTGCAAAATATTTAAAAGAAAAATTCAGATTGGCGTGATAAGGTTTTTGGAAAAAAAGTATTAATGTAAGTAGAGTACACAGTTTTCAATTAATCAAAATGGAACTCAACGAAGATATATTTAATCAGATTCATCAATACTTAAATGAAAATTTAGGGGAAGAAGAACGCCAAAAATTTGAAAACGAAATGAAACAAAACTTAGCATTAGCACAAGAAGTATCCACGCAACGCAGAATAAAATCAGGCTTGAAAGTGAATGATTATAAGCAACAGTTTAGTAATATTCATGAACAACTCAAAAAAGAGAATGCTTTGCCTTTTTATGAAGAAAAACCGATGATTAAATTGGAGTCATCGAAGTCTAATATGCGATATTTTGCGTATGCGGCGAGTATAGTTTTAATGATTGGAGTGGGTTTATTTTTCTACCTAAAACCCGCAACAAATGAACCATTGGCAAATACGAATGTGAAGCCTTTGATAAAGACGATAAAACCAAATAAAGTGGAAATAGCTAAAGGTGATAAACCAATTAGCAAACCTGAAACGATTGATTATGACAAGATTTTTGCCAATAATTTTGTTAAAAATCCAGTAATTAAAAATCCATTTTCGTCTGAAAAATTGGGAGTAAGCCCAAGTAAAATAGCCACTTGGGAGGCTGATACCCTAAATTTAAGGAAAGGTATTCAGTATTTAGAAAACAAAAATACACAAAATGCCATCGTCGAATTTCAAAAATTATCTTCAAGTAAATTTGAAAATATAAAATTTCATGCAGATTGGTATTTGGCTTTGGTGTACCTCCAAGAAAAAGATATAGTTAAAACTAAAAAACAACTGACAACGATTATTGAAGAAAAGAAACACACTTATTATAAAATGGCAAAATCATTACTAAAATCGCTGAAATAAGATGTTTTATCAATCTACAAAACCTTTTCTACATTCAAACCCAAATAAATTGTGGTAAAACCACAATAGTTAATGAAAATTTTGCGGTTTCAGTAGTTTTAACTGAAGTGTTTTTTAACTTTGAAGTATTGTTATTGAAAGACAGTAGAATATCTCAAAATAAACCGCAAGCAAAACATATAGCCTAATATTATTTTACAAGTAGAGATCGAGTTTGTCTTTTTATTCGTAACCTACAAATCTGACATCTATTATTTTACCATTTTGGAATTCACGCCCGAAGGATAAATTCACATAATATCAAATTCATCAGAGCCACTAAAACAAACAACTATCCAACTGTATGGCGGACAGAAATTTAGTTTAGAATCATATGAAAAAAGGGGAATTTATATGGTAAAACTATTTGTAACTGAAAGTCGATTGCCATTGAAAGAATTAGTTTTAGCCCAGCAAGAAATGCTCAAGAATAGGAGAAACAAGGTCTATTAAATTGCCCTTAGGGGTGAGCGACACATTTTGGGTGAACGCACCACAAAACACTTATAACTATCTGTAATACAGTAAATTACATCAAATCATCTTGTTTTTTGTAGAGTTTATCTCCGACTATAATTCCAGTTAAAATTATCTCTTTAAATACTTGTACAAAGTAGGCTTCGTTATTTTCAAGGTTTCACAAATTTCTTTGATTGTATGATTTCTGGAATCGTACATGGTTTGTGCCGTTTTTTGTTTGGCTGCATCCAGTTTTGGTTTTCGCCCTCCTTTAATTCCTCTTGCTCTGGCAGCTATTAAGCCTGCGTTTGTTCTTTCTACGATTAAATTTCTCTCAAATTCTGATAAGGCTCCGAAAATATGGAAAATTAGTTTTCCTGTTGGATTCCCCGTATCAATACTTTCTTGCAATGATTTCAACATCATTTTCTGTTTTTCAAGATAATTCATCCAATCAATCAAATCTCTTAGACTTCTGCCTAAACGGTCAAGCCGCCAGACCACCAGTGTGTCCCCTTCTCTGAGTTGCTCTTTTAATTTATTGAGTTCAGGGCGATCAGATTTTACCCCACTGATTTTATCAATAAATATTTTCTGACAACCTGCTTTTTTCAGTGCATCGGTTTGAAGGTCAGTATTTTGGTCAATGGTTGAAACTCTGGCATATCCTATTAGCATAAAATTGAGGTCAAAAGATTTTTGATGCTTAAAAGTGTAAAAATACTCATTTAGGATTGAACTTGTTTAACTTTGATTTATTAACCTTATTTTTTTACTCAAAATACTGCATTTTCAATTACTTTTTCGGCAAATAAAAAGAGTAAAGAATATGTGGGTTTATTTTATCCATGCCATGCCAACTTTACGTGCCGTTTTAGACGATGCCACTCGCAAAGAATTTGAAACTCCACCCATATTTGATACTTCTCAAAGAAGAATATTTTTCAATATCCCTTCGTGGGCTAATAAAACCATCAAACATTTAGCGTTATCAAATAACAAAGTGATGTTTGCCTTACAGGTTGGCTATTTCAGAGCCGCAGGGCGGTTTTTTGAACCCAATACATTTCATAATAAAGATATAGAATCCGTTTGCCGTCGATTAAAAATCAAACGAGATGAGGTTTCCACTAATGCTTACCATCGAAACTCTCGTCTTCGACATCAGGAGCTAATTTTGAAGGGCTTCGGAATTTTTCCATTTTCGGGAAAGGTAAAGGAATTGTGTTTTCAAGAAGCAACGCATTTAGTAAAGCGTCAGATAAAGTTGCATTTAGTGTTTGGTAGCTTGGCTCATTTTATCCGAGAACA
>JANPIG010000631.1:0-6667 GCA_031424875.1 Cytophagales bacterium | reverse complement strand
TAGGGATTTAAAAGACAATAATACCAAGTTGTTTATGGATTTTGAAGATGGCCAAGAATTTTATTGGGATATTATCGAAGAGGGCAAAAATACTCTAGTATTGCATTTAAGTATTGATGCCAAGAAAGTAAACTGGAATATTACAGATTTGAATAATATTGACATTCCTACCGCAGCAGTATTATCTGGATTTTACGCAGGAGTGGTTACAGAGAATACAGAAAGAGTAAATATTACTTATAAGATGTTTCCGAGAAGTTAATTTTGTGATGTTTAGAAAAAGAGTCATTTGCGTATGTAAATGGCTCTTTTTTGTTCTTGGGAGAGTTTTTTCAGCATGATTTATACGAAAAGATTTAACTACTAAGTCAATAAGATACCAAGAATTTAGAGTGCTAAAAATAAGAAACTTGAAGATATTGTACTTTAATTTACATTATAATAATTCATCCTTGGGAATCCAATAGTGTTTGGCAAAATTTTTTATTTTATCATTTTCAATTACAATCCCTTCATTTTCAAGCAGTTCTTGCATTCTATTTCCGCCAAAAAAGGTTCTTCCCGTAAGTACCCCTGCTCTATTGACTACCCTGTGTGCAGGAATTGTGGGATCTCCATGACAGGCATTCATTGCCCATCCAACAAACCTTGCTCCTCCCTTACTACCTAAATACTCAGCTATGGCTCCATAAGAAGTTACCCTGCCCTCAGGAATTAATTTTACTACTTCATAAATATCTTCAAATGAGTTTTTCATGCTTTATCGGTAAATGAACATCTTCATAAAATTAGCCCTTTACCTTTAATGATTCACCTTATGATTGTAATTTTGTAGTATGATTGACAAACTAAATATCTTAATTTCTTCAAAGTATATGGCCATCCTTTGGACGGTGATTATTTTCATTTTATGCAGTTATCCAAGTGCCAGTTTACCTAAAATACAAAATGGAGATGACAAAACGCTTCATTTCATTGCTTTTGCTGGATTTTCTTTCTTTTGGGCTTTTCATAGTTCAAATTATTGGCTGATTATTTTGCTTACGGCACTTTATGGAATTGGAATTGAATTTTGGCAAGCCATTCTCCCAAAATCTTTTCATCGTGGCTTTGATTGGTATGATGCTTTGGCAGATGCTGTAGGGGGTATTATTGGCTACCTTATCTATTTGATTTATAGAAAAATAATGTTGTAAAAGCTTAAAAACTCTTTTCATATTATTTGCTTAAATCTCCAAAAACTCCTTCGGTGCTTTACCCGTAAACTTCTTAAACGAGCGATTGAAGGTTGCTTTTGAGTTAAATCCACAGTCAAAAGCAATGCCAAGGAGTGTAATATTCTTGTTTTCGGGTAATTGAATTCGCTCTTGAAATTCTTTTACCCGATATTCATTTACGAAGTCATTAAAATTCTTTCCGAAAGCATTATTCACTACACCCGAAAGCACGGAGATATTGGTTTTCAAGCGATTAGCAATGTCTGAAAGATTCAATTCGGGTTGAAGATAGAGTTTTTCTTCTTGCATGAGTTTCAAAATTTTTGCCTTCCATGTCTCTAATTCTCCTTCATTAAATTTCTCTTTCTGTATATTTTCAACTTTGTGTTCTTCTTCCTTAAAAACTAAACCAGTTGTGGGTTGTGCTTGTGCATAACCCGTTATGGAAACGTAATAAATCAGAGCAACGCCTACTAAATTATCCCACCAATCTTCTTCAAAATCAAGTTTGAAATTTCTGATAATTATCATTTTAACCAGATAAACCACGAACATAATTATGAATACAACCAAAAAATTACGAAACCATTTAAAGCTAACAGCCTCAATATCAGAGAATTGAGTTTTTGTCCATGCTTGATATTGTTGATATAACTTTAAGCTTTTGTAAATATAATAACTGTTTAAAAAAATCTCCACTAAAGTCTCGACATGGGGAATATAAAAAGGTCCATGAAAGTTTTTTTCAACCGTTTTTACAAAATCCTGACCCATTGAATAAACACCAACGTGATAAACTGTATGAATAATAAAGGGCATGAAATCCCAAATATCATTTTTAGAAAATCTGAAATCCTTATCCACCTGACTTTTAAAATAAAAATAGCAAAGCGGAGCGAAAGCCATTCCAAAAGTTCTTGGGAAGAAATTGAGCTGTTTCCAGAGGATTTCAATGCCTGAAAAACCAAGCATATATTCCCAAATATTAAATGCCATTCCGACTAAAACCAAACCTAACAGACCATCTGAAAGTCGATTATTTTGTCTGGCTCTGTTCCAAAGTAAAATTGCATAAATCCATGCTTGAATGAAACCAAACCACAGGGGTGCAGAGTAATTAGACCAATAGATTTCCATGAAAAAAATTATGGGTTAGTGTTTAGAAATGAATTAATTAATTTGAAACCGATTGCATCCGAAATTTGATTTTTATTATACTCATTTAGCACCGTAAAGAAACCTTTATTAGTGTTTTTGGAAAAGGCAGTAAAAGTGCTAAATCCGAAAGTACCTCCATTATGCCAATAAAATTGATTGCCATTCTTTGCTGTATAAATATGCCATCCACGTCCTATTTGAATCCTTTTATTGATTGAAACAGTCTGTGAAGTAAGAGAATCAACTAATGATTTATTTTTAGGAGTTGAGATATTTGACAGATACGTTAGCATATCATCTGCAGAACATTGAACGCCACCAGCAGGTGCAAGACAATTCATATTCCAAAATGTACTCTTCTCCCCATTAAAATAACCTTGGGCTTTTTGAGAAATCTTACTTTTCTTCAACACTCCAAAAGGCTTAAAAATATATTTTTGGAGGAGTTCTTGGTAGGATTTTCCCGAAATTTGTGCCGCTAAAACACCTGCCAATCCGAATCCTAAATTAGAATAATCATATTTCCCAACAGATTTCACTTCGTATTTTTTCAAAAAACTGTATAAATCTTTCAGTTCGTAGTTATCATAAGGAGTCTGCGAAAATATTAAATTACTGGGAACACGAGGCAAACCCGCCGTATGATTCATCAAACTTAAAAAAGTAATCTTTCGTAATGATTCATTAATCTGCAAAGAATCAGGTAGATATGAAACTATTGAAGTATTTTCGTCGATATTATTTTCTTTCAAAACTTGCAATAAAACGTAGGCAGTGAAAGTTTTTGTAATGCTTCCGATTTCTACAATAGTTTTTGAATCAAACAACACTTTATCATCAGGAACAGCATACCCTGTTGTATAAAAACTACGATTGTTGTTATCCAAAATACCCACTAAAATGCCCCCAATGAGCTTTTCTTTGACATAAACGCTGTCAATTTGTTTTTGGATAAATGATAAATCTTGGGATTTAACCGAATTTGAAAAGAATAATAATATGGCTGTGAAAATAGTTTTGGAAGTCATAGAATATTATTTATTTAGACTTTCAATTTACTAAACTTTCTTTAACATTTAATGAAGCGTTGGCAACAAAAGCACCAAGTCTCTAATTTTTTTATTGAGGAGACAAAATACTTGGAGTCTCTGTGCCTTGGTAGCTCGAATCCTTCTTGTATAACTTCTGAGCAATAAAATGATCAATGCCAAATCTTCCAGAACCCATCACAACAGTATAAATTGAAATCCAAAGAAAGCCCATGGCTGGCAACATTTCCCACACTTCGCCACCCCATTTTTGGAAGAAAATTGCTACTAACATCGTAACCATCACCATGAATCCTGCGAAGCGAGTGAATAAACCCATCACTAATAAAGCTCCTCCGAATGTCTCAGCCAAAACCGCAGCCCAAGCAAAGAAAGTAGGGAAAGTTGCAAAGATTCCTCCGAATTTTACCATGTCTTGAATAAACCAATCTGGACAAGGAAATTTGCTTCCTCCAAAATTAACGGCTAAGAAATAACATCCAACAATGCGAGGCAAAGCTAATAATAAATCTGAATACCAGTTAGATGTGTAAACAGGAGTAATGATTTTTGAGAATAAAGTTTTCATGATTTTTGTACGGGAAACCGCTGTTAAATTTTTTTAAATAATTAACTATTAGTTCATTATAGCTGTTAACTCATCTTTTTTGTTTTCAACTATCAAAATAAGTTTTTCTGTAAATTTGGTATTACTATCCCAAAATTTATCGCTACATTGATAGATTTTAGTGCCAATTGGTAACATTACACCTCTATCTTTAAATTTGCTTATTGTCCCTGAAAAGCCCATTTGCTTATCATTTCCCCAAGGCAATTCATAGCGTACATGAGTCATTGAAGGTAACCAAGAAGAGCTTTTAATATGTACTCTCACTAATTTAAGCCCTTTTCTATTAGCTATACTTTCTATTGAATTATCCTCTTTAGCTTTGAGAGCATTTTTCAATTTCATTTCTCCATTGGCCGCATCAAAATATTGTTCACGAGAGATTTCATATTTTTGAGTTACTGAAAAAGTTTTTCCATCATCTGCTTTCGTAACCACAAATAGCAATTCTTTTATACCGTTTTTCTCTTCATATACGTACGTGGGAACGGGCATATTAGTAGCGTGAGAAGCCATGGCATTCAGTCCATAACCATAAGCAGCAATTATTTTTGATTGATTATCATAACTCTTAAAATCAAGAGTTTTATTTTTTAAAGTAGGATTTTTAACAGTAAAACTCACACGGGACTGTTCTGTCCGAGCAGGTTCTGTCGAGAGCGACCCCATTTGTGCTTGACTAATAAAAGTCATTAATAAAAAACTAACACTTGCTAAAATGGGTTTTGAGAGTTCCATTAATTTCTTTCTTCGAGTAAATAAAGTAGCCAAAGAATATTTACCATCACCTACTGCAAATGTCAATACAAACGACCAAAATATTAATTGTTGGTAATACATTCCAATAAAAGGTACAGGGTCGCCATACCAGATAAATGCCACTACAAAAAACTGGAAAGCTAATTGAATTGAAGAAATACGAGTAAAAATTCCAAAGGCAATTAATAGTCCACCGATAAACTCACCATAAACAGCCAAATATGCCCAAAACGTTGGACTAATAAAGGTGAAACCTAAATCTCCTACTTGTTTAATGAACCAATCACCTGCTCCGAAGGCTAAATTGTTCCAACTGTCATCGCCTTTTTCATTAATTTTATGGAATACTTTTGAAAGCCCAGCCCCGTCGGCAATAGATAAACCTGCATAAACTCTGAATAATAAGTAACACCAGTCGAATATTTTGGAATCTGTTCTGATGGAACCGAAGAGGAAATTTTTAATTTGCGTTTTCATGTTGATAAAATATTTTCGTTGAATTGATGGGTCAAAGTTTGCCCATTAAAAACATTAAAACGCTTTAAAACATGATTTGAAACGTCTTGAATGATGATTTGAGACATATTCAGTACCACAGGCTTTAGCCTGTTTATTCAACTATGAAACAAACTGAAGCCTGTGGTACATAAAAAAACCCGCAAGAATTGAGTCTTTGCAGGTTTTAATGAAATCTACTTCTGATAAAGTTTACTCTGATATTTTCTCTTCAAATTCTATTCCTTCATAAATATCTTACAGAGAAATAGACTTTACCCCAATACCACAGGTCCCGCTTGATTAATTCCAGAAACATAACATTCTGAACCAATCCCAACTTTGGCAAAACCGTCTTGCATGGCCTTTCCAACCCGATTTGCGGTAAATAAATCCTTAGACAGGGCAAACATGGAAGGCCCTGAACCTGAAATTGAACAGCCCAAAGCTCCGTTTTCCAATGCTGCATTTTTGACATCATCAAACTGTGGAATCAAAATAGAACGGATGGGTTCGATAATAACATCTACCAAACTTCTTGAAATCAAATCATAGTCTGGCAACATCAAACCTGCCACCAAACCTGCCACATTTCCCATTTGAGTAATAGTATTTTTCAAAGAAATCTCTCTTTTCAAAATATTACGGGCATCCTTGGTATTTACCTCAATATGTGGATGTACAATCGTTGCATAAAGCTCTTTGGGAGTCTTTAGTTGAATAATATCCAAGGGTTCATACGAACGAATCACCACAAAACCTCCCATTAAACTGGGTCCCACATTATCTGCATGAGCCGAGCCACAGGCAATTCGTTCACCTTCCATAGCAAAGGGCAACAACTCTTTTTGTGCTAAAGGCTTACCCATCAATTCATTAGCCGCAAAAACCCCAGCAACCGCAGAGGCAGCCGACGAGCCCAAACCCGAACCCAAAGGCATTAGTTTTTTAAGATTCATCTCAAACCCTTGACTTTTAGCACCAATAAATTCTAAATATTTGAGAATGGCGATACCAGCCGTGTTGCGTTCAGCTTCGAGAGGAAGGCGACCATCATCCCCTTCAATACTCAGGATTTTGACACCTTTTGAATTAGATTTTTTCAAGATGATTTCATCACCAGGATTATCAACGGCAAAACCGAAAATATCAAATCCGCAAGCCACATTTGCCACCGTTGCAGGGGCGAAAACTTTAATTGAGTTATTTGTCATTCTATAAATTTATCCAATTCCAGCTTCTTTCAAAAGCTCATTTAACGCTTTATCCGTTATCGTTGATTGATTACTTTTATCATAAATCGACAAAAGGTAAATCGTTTCATTAACAATCTTCACACAAGTAATAACCCTTGCACCGCCTGATTTTCCTTTATTTTTGGA
>JANPIG010000630.1:0-1974 GCA_031424875.1 Cytophagales bacterium | reverse complement strand
TTTGGTACTATCTGCCTGTAAAACTGCCGTAGGAAGAAATGCCAAGGGCGAAGGAATTTTGAGCTTGTCGAGAGGGTTCGCATCACAAGGCATTCCTGCTACCCTCACAACGTTATGGAGCGTGGAAAATCAAGCTACTTATACGCTTAATGAACTGTTTTATAGATATATATCCCAAGGAGAAACTAAAGATATAGCCCTACAAAAAGCTAAAATTGAGTTCTTGAAAACACAATCTGGAGAGAAACAACTGCCTACTTTTTGGGCGGCGGCTGTGTTGGTAGGCGATGCCGAGGCAATTAGTTCAAGTTTTCAATGGTGGTGGGTTTTAGGCATGATATTAGGAGCCATCATTTTAAGTAAAAGATTTTGGAAAAAAACATAATATTAATTGAACCTGTTTAACTCTCAAACTACACAGCTTTATAAATTTTAGAAACCATGCAACCTTTCTCCGATAAATTCTTGTCTTAGTTTTGAATTCATCTTAGGTCCTTTGAGAATAAACTCAAAATTTTAACAATTCAAGAACATGAAAAAGCTTCTTTTTATACTCTCAATCGCCTCAGTGGCACTTTTGAACGCTTGCAATGAAAAAATTGAACCCGTAAATCAATCTTCAAGTGCAACCTCTGCAATTGATGCAACAACTTCTGCCAGAATATCAACTTCCATCAAAACAGAATATCCCTCTGCCAGTAATCTTATCATTTCAAACCTTGACGACAAAAAAGTTTACGGTGTAGATTTTGATGATAAAGGAGTTTCGCACGAAAGCTGTGTTTCGGCTGATGGAAAAATTCTGAGCGTTTATAAATCTTCTGATAAAAATACGCTTCCAGATGCCATTAAAACGTACTTAGAAACTACCTATAAAGGTTATAAACTTGAAAAAGTATCTGTAGGAAAAGATGACAAAGGCAGGACTTCAACCAAAGTATTAATTGAGTACAATGATCAAAAAATCACTATTGTTTTTGATGATAAAAATATAGCTATAGCCACTTTTACAGAACCTAAAAATAATGTTAGCGGAGATAAAAACAAGGTTTTTGTAACTAAACTAGCAGATTTACCAGCTAATATTCAAAGCCAATTGACGGGCTATGAATTTATTGGGGCAGTCGTTAAAGTTAATTCCGACAACAGCAAAAAGACTTATTTTGTTACGGCTAAAAAGGATGGAATTATCTATGAATTTACGTATGATAATGATGGAAAATTAGTAAAAACCGAATCATTTGACCCCAGCAAAAAGCCAGAAAATAAAGATGTAAAAGAAAATGATTTGCCTAAGGTTATTCAAGATTATATTAAAATAAATTACAAGGACTGGAAATTTGAAAAGGCGGCAATTTTAATGAAAAATGGTGCGGTTGATTCTTATTCAGTCGTTATTTCAAAAGATAAGAAATTAGCACTTTTAACGTTTGATAAAGACGGCAAATTTATGAAAGTCGCTGAAATACCTACGGTCATATTACCAAAAATTGAAGAAAAAGCCTTAGCTGTTGGCGATATTCCAGCCGCTATTAAAACCTACTTAGATAAAACCTACGCAGGATGGACCTTTACCAAAGGTTCGGTCAGTTTGAAAGATGGCGTAGCAGAATTATATTACGTATATATAACCGTTGGCACGGATAAATATCATGTCTATTTTGACAAAAATGGTAAATTCTCTGCGGCAAAAAGAGGGTAGGTTGGAGGAGGAAAGGAGACAGGAGAAATGGAGAAAGAATACAAATAATAAATTCGCTTTTTTGTATATCCCTCCTCCCGTTTCCATTCCTCCTTTTCTCCCAAAATACTATGAAAGAATTATACAAAATATGGGCTTTCAGTACATTATCGCTTCTTTTGTGGGCTTGCGATGAAATAAAATCTGTGCCTAATCCACAGCCACCTCTTCTCGAAACACCTTTAATTAGTGCTAAAGTTTTATATACTCAACCCAATAATTTTGTAGCTTTT
>JANPIG010000629.1:0-4193 GCA_031424875.1 Cytophagales bacterium | reverse complement strand
CCAAATCATCTCTAATTTCTTTGAAAATGTTTTGCAATGATGGCGGAGGCTGCACGCCATCATTAACCGAAAAAGACAAACCATTGGCCTGATTTACTCCATGATATGGGTCTTGACCAATAATTACTACTTTTGTATTGTCAAAAGAACATTTATCGAATGCATTAAAAATTAATTTGCCAGGTGGATAAACAACCGATGAAGCATATTCAGCTTTTATGAATTCAATCAATTTACTAAAATATGGTTTCTCAAACTCTGGTTCGAGATGCTTTTTCCAAGATTCTTCTATTCTTACATTCATATTTGTTGAAAAGAAATTGACATTATACAAGTTATCATGTAAATTTCGATAATTAAATTGTTAAATAATTATACTCGGCATAAAAATGGTATCTGCAATCACTCAAGGTGTTAAAGTAAGTGTCCAAACGGAATTTCAACCACAATATTCTAATCCGTTTCAGGCTCATTTTGTTTTTGCTTATCATGTAAGGATTCAAAATGACAGTGATTATACTGTTAAACTGATGCGTCGTCATTGGTTTATTTATGATGCCAATGGCCAAATGCGTGAAGTTGAAGGCGAAGGTGTGGTAGGACAACAACCAACGCTCGAACCTGGGCAATGTTATGAATACACAAGTGGTTCAAATTTGAATACTTCTTTAGGTAAAATGGCAGGTACTTATCAAATGGAACGCATTTATGATGGCAAAAAGTTTAGTGTTATCATTCCAGATTTTACCCTAATTGCTCCTTTTAGAATGAATTGATTTTGAGATTTGAGTATTTCGGGATTAGGGATTTAGGTAAAATCCACCCAAAGTTTTTGATAAACCCTTATCTCCAAATTTTTATACTATATAGAATTTTTTTGTGGATAATTATTTCCAAATCCTACACTTCAACAACCAACCCTTAATCTCCAAACCCCCTTTTATCCCCAAATGCTAAAATACTTTATTAAATTTCTTCTTGCTTCCAGAAACGAACATTCTCTTCACTCTCCTTTTGTATTTGATTTATATACAAAAATCGTAAAAGTTAAAAAAAAACTACCAATTTTTATAGAAGTTGAAAATTTGAGAAAAAAACTCCTCAAAAATCGAACAATTATTGAAGTTACTGACTTTGGAGCGGGGTCGCAGATTTATAAAACTAATCATAGAGAAATTAGACAAATTGCCAAAAGTGCCGAAAAATCTCCAAGATTTGGCAGATTACTTTTTAGACTCATCCAGCATTTTAAACCCGCAACTGTTTTTGATTTGGGGACTTCATTAGGCATCACAACCCTCTATGAATCAAAGGCTTGTGAGTCAGGATGGGTTTATACATTTGAGGGATGCCCTGAAACAGCAAAGATTGCAAAGGAGAATTTCAAAGCATTGAATTGTGAAAATATTGAAGTAATTCTGGGTAATTTGGATGAAACTTTACCAAAGAAACTTAATGAAATTAAGCAATTAGATTTTGTGTTTTTTGATGCGAATCATCGTTATGAGCCAACAGTGAGGTATTTTGAGATATGTATGACAAAAGCAACCGAAGATTCTGTTTTTGTTTTTGACGATATTCATTGGTCAGATGAAATGAATAAGGCTTGGGAATATATTTCAAATCATTCATCGGTCATGATTTCGATTGATTTGTTTTTTGTAGGATTAGTCTTTTTTAGAAAAAATCAACCGAAGCAACATTTTGTATTGCGTTACTTTTGAATTACATACTTTCCGAAAGTTATTTCTACTTTCGGAAAGTTCCTAAGCGTCAGTAAACTTCTCGAAAGTAGAAATAACTTTCGGAAAGTGCAGGGCATTAATACTATTGAGAGGAAATCATCTCATCCATTAATTTAATTGACATATTCCCCTTTCCGATAATCTTTTTGTCTTTATTCAAAATATAAATTGTGGGCGTAAATTGTGCATCGAATTCTTGATAAAGATTCAATTTACCCGTTTTGTCAATGACATTGATGAAAGATTCTGATTTATATTCCTTAATAAATTCTTTCCAGGTTTCCAGATTATTGCCAAAAATTGGTGCAAAGACTTCAATATTTTTCGCTTTATTATCTTGAATATATTTAACCAATTGAGGTGTAAAGGCTTGACAATGACCACAATCTGCACCATAGATATACAAAATAGTATTCTTTGCCTTTACATCGTACAGACTTCTTTCCTTACCATTTACATCACTCGCACGCAAGTTCGGAATCTGAACACCAATCAAAAGATTTTTTAAGTACTTCACTCTTTCTTTTACTAATCGTATAGTAGTAGTATCCCACATTAAAGGGTCATTGATATAATATTTTTGTAATAAATGTACAAAAATAGCATCTCTGCCCATGATTTTACTGGTTTCAAAATGATTGGCTAATTTCGTAACAATGTATTTCCTAATTTCGGAAGTCTTGGGAGTTCTGTATAAAAACCTATCCGTCAAAACTATCAAGGAGTCATTGGGTAAAAAGTCTAATTGGTCAAAATAATATTTAATGGGTTGATATAAAAATGGTGTTCTTATAAGCCTACTATCAGTTAAATCTATGTTATCGAAATAATGATCTACAAAAAACTTATTGCCCCACAATGGATCTTCTTTCCCATCGGATGATTTTGGTGCGGGAGGAATATCCATAGCCATAGTTGATTTAATAATCTTACCCGCAAAGGTATTTTCAAATGCTTTAATGAACTTTTCTTTATACTTAATCGACTCGTATTGAACATTGTACATCTGACTAACCGAAGCTGTATCAGATTTTTTGGACAACTCCTCAATCTTTTTGGCATCTTTGACGGTCTTTTGTTGATAACTATAAAATAAATCATTTTCACGAGAGCCAAAGAATTTAATGGTATTGAAGATGTCTTTTATATTTGCCTCAAAAGAAAACCGTTGTTCACCAATCAATATATCAAAACTCTGCGAATGGCCAACCATCACATTGTACATTCCACCTTTCAAGGGCGTTTTTCCTTGAAAAACAATCGTTCCGTCTGAACTGGCTTTGGAAGAATCCTGTACGTAGTTTTGGTTTTCGTAATAATATGTCAGGTAACAAGTTGAATCTTTTAAACCTCTGATTCGACCGCTGATACTGTAACCTTGTGCGAGAGAGTTGAACGAAATAAAGAAGCAAAAAAAGAATCTTAGTATTTGAACAAACGGAAGTCGTCCTTCAAAAGGACGACTTCCGTAAATATTTGTATATATCATTGTTGATTTATAATTTATATTCATCATTTTCCACCTTTCATCTTTTCTTTCTCATGAACCAATTGGCGACGGTGAAAATCTACAAAATCCTCAATTTGCTCAACGGGCAACCGTTTGGCAATAATCTTTTTATTCTTGTCTAATACATACACAACGGGAGTAGCATAGACATCAAAAGTATTCTTGAAGTCAGTATAATATTCCTCCTTTCCTGTTTGTGGATTTTTATGAATATCTATTCCATGAATCATATCTTGGAGCTTAAATTCTTGAATGAATTTTTTCCATTTAAGGGGTGTTCTGTCAATCGAAGCAGCAATTACCCTAACATTTTTAGTCTTTAAACTCTGATACGCTTTTGCCAATTTAGGGGCTGATTCTCGGCAATGACCACATTCGGGGTCATAAATAAACAAAACTGTATAATCTGCTTCAATTTTTGGAATTAGTATTTCTCTACCCAACGTATCCGACAAATACATATCTGGAAAAGTTTTTCCTACTAGTAAAGGCTTCAAAACTGCTACCCTTTCCTTCATTTTTCTAACCGTAGAAGTATCCCATAATACAGGTTCGCCGATATAATATTTTTCTGCCATGTGAACAAAAGCACCATCAGTTCCTAATATTTTTGGGCTTTCATAAGTACTCGAAATCTTATAAATGATATATCTACGTACATCACGACCCTTGGCACGGGCTAAAACAAAATCTGCTTCTTTTGAGATAGAATCCGATGCTTGAACCGTCAAATCATCAAAATAACGCTCTATTTTCTTTTGCAAAAATGGAGTCCGCATCATTCGGTCATCATTTAAATCTACATTATCCCAAAAATGATTTTTATAAAAAGAAAACTGATATTGATAGGAAGCAGTTGTGTCTGCCTTGGTAAGCAGTGGCTTGCCAAATGGAGGAATCTCTGGTTCTTGTGATGCCTTAATAAGTTTTGTTACAAA
>JANPIG010000628.1:0-13906 GCA_031424875.1 Cytophagales bacterium | reverse complement strand
AAAAACTTTGGGAAATTGATATTTGTTGGATGTTGATAATGAAAAGAATTCAAGTGTTTTGAGGGAAAACTATACGGCGAAATCTTCTGGTATCCCAAAGATTCTAAGACCTCCTCAATGGCACGAATACCCGAAGGTTGCCCACCCGTGAAAGTATTGAAAGTACGGAAAGCACAGTGGTCATTTACCACATTGCCACCTTCGGCTTTTACCATGTCGGCATATTGTTGGGCGTAAGTTACTCGTTGGCAATAACCCTCCCAGAGCCTCTCCATGAGGGATTTTGTAATGTTCTCTTGTGTTTTCATTTGTTGAGGATTTTTAGTATTTTTGGTAAAAATTAACCACGAGCTATGGAATTTGATGAATTAGGATTTTTATCTCCCTATAAATTAATTGAAACTGATTTAGAAACGTTTGAAAGTGTTTTCGTTTCAAATTTCAAGAATTCAGATACAAGAAAGAAGGTATTTCAAAATTATCTTTCATATATTCACGATTTCAAAAATCAAATAAGTAATAACTTTTATCAATGGATTGACGGTAGTTTTGTAACTTCTAAATTGAACCCTAATGATATTGACATTGTTACGTTTTTAAATCTGAAAACTACGAGAGTAATTTGCTAAAACTCGCTGATTTTCAAGGCATTAAACTTAAAATAGAACAGAAATTAGATTGTTGTTTTGTAAAAGAATACCCAATTGAACATAAAAATTATGAGATAATTACTCATTATGATTCAGTTGAATGGTTTCATTTATTTTCAAAGTCAAGAGTACAAAGAAATGGTAAAAGATATTCCAAAGGTATCATTCAAATCAATTTTTAATTATGATAAATTCACAAGAAATATCGAAATCTGAATATTTGAAAGAAGCTATTTCTGATTTATTCAACCTTATTGAAAGAGCTAATAACTCAATTATTAGACACAAAAGTGTAGAGAATCCTGATAATCTTGCTATCATTGGATTTGAAAGAATTCGCCAACAACATATTGATGAACTTAATCAAATAATAATGTCAGAATTTGGACTTCAAATTGACAATGCTAAGATTGAGGTTGGTAATACACAATATGCAATGGCAAGTTAAAAATCAAACTTAATTCCCTGAGCCAGAGGCAATTGCGTTCCGTAATTTATTGTATTTGTTTGTCGTCTCATATAGGCTTTCCACGCATCTGAGCCTGATTCTCTTCCGCCGCCTGTTTCTTTCTCTCCGCCAAATGCTCCGCCAATTTCTGCCCCTGACGTTCCAATATTGACATTGGCAATTCCACAATCTGAACCGTTTGCTGATAAAAACTGCTCGGCTTCACGCATGTTTAGGGTAAAAATAGATGAGGATAAGCCTTGTGGTACATTATTCTGGATTTCTATTGCTTCTTCCAAAGTTTTGTATTTCATGATGTACAAAATAGGAGCGAAGGTTTCGTGTTTTACGATTTTGAAATTTGGCTCAACTTCACCAATACAGGGCTTTACGTAACAACCGGATTCATATCCTTTTCCTTCCAAAATCTCTTCTTCAATTAATAAACTTCCCCCTTCTTCTTTCACTTCATGGGCTGCTGAAACATAAGCAATTACTGCTTTTTGGTCAATCAGCGGACCCACATGATTATTCACATCCAAAGGATTTCCGATGCGCAATTGACTATATGCTTTCACCAATTTTTCCTTCACCGATTGATAAATTGATTCATGAATTATCAATCTCCGGGTGGAGGTGCAACGTTGCCCTGCCGTGCCAACTGCCCCAAAAACTACGGCTGGAATAGCAATATTTAAATCAGCATTTTCAGTAATGATTATGGCATTGTTTCCACCTAATTCTAATAAACTCCTACCCATTCGTGATGCTACTGTCGAACCCACAATTTTGCCCATTCGGGTTGAGCCTGTGGCTGAAATAAGCGGTATTCTTTTATCAGTGGTGAGCCATTCACCCACTCTATAATCTCCTGATATTAAACATGATACGCCTTCAGGAATTGCATTTTTTCGTAAAACATCTTGAATAATATTTTGACAAGCCAGAGCTGTCAAAGGCGTTTTTTCGGAAGGTTTCCATATACATACATCTCCGCAAACCCATGCCAACATGGCGTTCCACGACCAAACGGCCACAGGGAAATTGAAGGCAGAAATAATCCCGACCACACCCAAAGGATGATATTGTTCATACATCCGATGTTGGGGACGTTCAGAGTGCATGGTGAGTCCGTAGAGTTGGCGTGAAAGTCCCACGGCAAAGTCGCAGATGTCAATAATTTCTTGTACTTCTCCCAAACCTTCTTGCAGACTTTTACCCATTTCGTAAGAAACTAACTGTCCCAAGGGTTCTTTATTATGTCGAAAAGCATCGCCCATTTGTCTCACAATTTCACCCCTACGAGGAGCAGGCATATTTCGCCAAGTTTTGAATGCTTCCGTAGCTGATGCAATCACTTTTTGATAATCCTCAAGCGTAGTAATGGAAACTTTAGCAATCAATTTACCATCAACGGGCGACTCAGATTCTAACAAAGCAGACCCATCGGAAGACCAAGAATTTAGGCCCGTACTGGTGCCATGATTAATGGTGGCTATATTTAAACGAGAAAGAATATTTTGCATAAAAGCCCCCAGTCCCATGGGGAGTAATTATAAGGACGTTTAGATTTTTCTAAGAAAATAAAATTCATAGAAATTGATGATGAAATGATGACTTTCCCGAAAGCTATGCCTGATTTTTCGTATTTGCAAATAATTAAATGTAAGGAGATAGGTATTAAAATATTGCAAAATATGATTATTTTAAGTCTAAAAAATTTTAGGCTATGCTAAAATTAGAGGTTATAGTATTTTTAAAAGAAAAAATATTTTTATTAAAATTTTATTAATTTTTTTTTCAATATTTTATTCATCAAGATGCAACGTTTAACAGTCAAGTTGCATCTCATTAGAAATGCTTAACCATTCATCCAAAAATATTGCCATTTATACAGATTTAACAAAATTTAAGGTATTATGTATTGCATAGTACCTAATAAAACCATTAACTTTGTTTTGTAATTCAAAAACCACTTTTACGACTTATAAATTGAACCCTCAAAAACAACATCACACGATGAAAACTTTAGTAACTGTTACCCTTGTATTTTTATTGATATTTTTCAATTATGAGTCGTCAGCAATGGGATTTCCGCATAATTTATTAGCAGGAAGAAAGGGGGAAAGGAAGGAGAAAACCGTGAAAAGTAATGTGCAGAACTTTCAGAAGAAAGTAATAATAATAAAAGATAGTCGTTTTTATAATGTGGGCGAGCAAGTATTAATGTACTTCCTCAAACAACGCAATTAGAATACATTATCTATTTAGTTTTGGTTTAAGGATGATTTGTAGCGAGGCTCATTGGGCTTCGCTACATTTGTTTTAAGTGGAAATAGCCCACAGATAAATTGTATTAAACGCAGATGCTTCGCAACGCAGATTTTACAGATTTATTTATAATTTAAAGAATAAATAGACTTCTCATAACTCTCTCTATGGATTTAAGAAGGCTTTTTGTTGTTATCTGCGTTGTTAAGCATCTACATTATCAGTATGCCAAATCTCTTTATAAAAAAAACGCCAGTGATAAACTGGCGTTTGAATGAGCTAAACATAACTAAGGTTTCATTAAAGCGTGTGTGGCAAACGAGTCAAAACTTTGCAAAAAAACGTATCCTAAAATCAGTACCAAAGTACCAATCATCAAGGTACGAAACACTCCTTGTAGTTTCATGTTTTTATGTATTTGGGGGTTAGGTTTGGATGAAATCAAAAATCTTGAATTTTTTCCATAACAAATGTAATTAATTTACGAATAATTTAATAACTTATTGTAAAATTATTAATTACCACAAATCATGATTAAAACATTCAAAACAATGGTAGAGAATTTCTATCATTGGGAGGCAAACACGCCTAATAATATCTATCTAAGTCAGCCCTTAGGGGATGATTATATAGATTTTTCTTTCAAAGAAACGGGCGATCAAGCTCGTAGAATGGCAACGGCATTAAAAGCCATGAATTTACCCGAAAAAAGCCACATCGGAATCGTCTCCAAAAACTGTGCTCATTGGATAATTTCTGATTTAGCCATTACAATGGCCGGGCATATTTCTGTGCCTTTTTATGCTACTCTGATTGCCGAACAATTGAATCAAGTTTTGGTGCATTCTGAATGTAAAGTGCTTTTTGTGGGTAAGTTAGATAGTTGGAAAAGCATGAAAGATGGTGTTCCAGCAAGTGTGAAATGTATTGCTTATCCAAGTTTTTATGAAGGTTGTCCTGTCAAAGAAATGGATAATTGGCAAGACATTATAAAAGTTCATGAGCCTTTGCAAGAAAACATTCAGCCTAATGAAGAAGATATCGCTACAATCATTTACACTTCAGGCACGACGGGTGTTCCTAAAGGTGTAATGCTGACGTTCGGAGCAACCATTGCCGCTATTAACTATACACAACATGAGGTGCTGTTGAATACTGAAAATGCTCGCTTTTTCTCCTACTTGCCCCTCTGTCATATTGCAGAACGTAATATTGTAGAATCAGCCAGTATGGCAACTGGGGGTAGGGTTTATTTTGCAGATACTTTAGAAAGCTTCTCAAAAAACCTTCAGACGGCCATGCCAACGCACTTTTTGGCAGTTCCCAGAATTTGGACTAAATTTCAACAGGGAATTCTTTCCAAAATGCCTCAAAGTCGTTTAGATGTATTGTTAAAGATTCCATTCATTAAAGCAGTAATCAAAGGTAAAATTCAAAAAGGTTTAGGCCTTGCCGATGCCAAAGTTATCTTGACGGGTGCTGCTCCTATGCCTCCTACTTTATTAGATTGGTACAAGAAATTGGGTATCACCATTCGTGAGGCGTATGGTATGAGCGAAAATGTAGGAGCACACAGCATGATGCCTGCAGATGCCATCAAAAGTGGGACAGTAGGAAAACCTTACGAAAAAGTAATTACCAGAATTGACCCTGACACGGGCGAAATTCAGATGAAAGCTCCATGGAATACCCTTGGATATTATAAAGAACCTATCTTGACGGAAGGATTATTCAAAGACGGTTATCTTTGTACAGGCGATATGGGTGAAATAGATTCGGAGGGTTATTTAAAAATAACAGGTCGAGTAAAAGATATGTTCAAATCGGCAAAGGGTGAGTATATTGTACCTGCGCCCATGGAAAATATGTTGGCAGTCAATCCTATTTTGGAACAGGTTTGTGTAGTGGGTGCAGGATTGCCACAACCCATTGCCTTGGTTGTACTGTCGGATATTGGTAAAAATATGGATAGACAGAATGTGATTGAAAGCCTTGAAACAACTATGAAAAGGGTAAATCCAAGTTTTAAAAGTTATGAGGCCCTCATGAAAACAGTTGTTGTGAAAGAAATGTGGTCAGTTGAAAATAATTTGCTTACTCCTACCATGAAAATTAAACGTAACATTGTGGAAAAACATTATCACGATAAGATAGCACAGTGGGCAGAATTGGATGAGAAAGTCGTATTTGAATAAAACGTAGCACGGGACTTACGCAGCCAGAATCCTTCCCATGTATCGGACGAAGATGCACGGGACAGATTCACGTGCTACGTTTTCACAAATTACGCTCTGCAAAAGAAATCATTTTATCCATGGTTTCTGACCATATTGACCATTCGTGAGATTGGTCGGAATAAAAATAATGCTCATTACAGGGTAATTTTGTACTAATAGCTAATTTAGCCATAGTTGCTTGATCGGAGGTTACAATTTTGTCTTTGCCTCCGTAAAATAATATGGTCGGAATTTTTCGGCGATTGCCCTGATAAATTGGGCTGGCATCTTTATAATCATCGGGAGCTTGCTGATAAGTTTTTCCAATCAATTGTTGAATATCGTAACCAATAATCCCTTCTCTAATTTTCTGATTTGTTAGATCAATTGGTGCTGCAATACCTCCAATGCCTGCCACAAGATGATTTTCATCATAAGTAGCAGCATATAACAAAGCCAAATGTCCTCCTGAACTCATTCCTACCAGATAAAAATCTGAGCTAATACCCAAACCCTTTGAATCAGCAGCGATTTTGCGTAATAATTTTCCAATATCTTCAACTTGCTGACGGTAAGTTACTCCAAAAGCAGGAGAAGCCAAGCGATAATTGGCATTTACAATAGCACAATTTACCCTCTTATTTTTTAAAATATCTACTACAAAATTTAAGGAATTTTTATCGCTTACTCGCCATGCACCTCCGTGTAACAACACAATAACAGGATTACGAGTATTGCGGAGATTCGGAAGAAATAAATCGTATTTCTGGTACGGATTCGTACCATAAGAAAGTTCTCTTTTATCTTCGTATGTTACCTTAGTAGCAACTATATCAATCTCCTTTTCAGGTACGATTAATTCTAAAGCGCTTTTATTGCATCCTGAAATCATACAGGAAAGCAGAGAAATGAATAGATATTTTTTACAAAAGATTAATTCTATTCTTCTGTAAAATAGGAAAGGATTCTTCATGGGTTTAGCCTTACGATATGTGTAAATTAAGGTTACAAAATTGTACCACATACCTCATACTTACAATCACATCTTTGGGTAGTATTATGTGAAAATATATCCCCAAATGATGTGAGTAATGGCTGTCAGCAATCGACAATTGGCTGACAGCTGGTAGCCGAATCCTGACAGCTGATTGCTACTTATTTACTGAAAAATGAGATTACTACTCATGCGTAATAATTTACTGTTTTCAATACGTATTTTAGTGCCAGAACTAATGGTTACAGGCACATTTACCACACATTCGCCACCAGTTGTGGGCGTAATGATGATAACACTACCAGAAGGTGAAGTTGTAGAAGGTACTGTGTTATTACTCCAATTAGTAGCATCAGTCCAATTGCCATTTCCAGTGAATGTATATTGTAAAATAATCCCATCAGATACCATACGATAGACGTTGCCATTACCCAAACAGGTAACATACATTTCACCATCTTCCGATTCTCCAAAATCAGAAATTCTATTGGGTGCAATTATTTGAGAAGTAATATTGTAGGTGTAATTCAAGGAATCGAATTTGATTTTGAATAATATCCCTGTATAAAAATCTACCCCAAAATAATAGCCTTTCATGGATAAATAAGTCTGCCCACGATAGACTGTGCCACCCACAATTGACTGCCCTTCTTGACGATTTATTGCTCTTACAGGAAAACGATAATTTGCCGCAGGAAGGCAACTCGCATTAGTGGGATAAGTAGCAAAACCTTCATAGCAGGGCCAGCCAAAATTTACTTGCATGGAATCTCGATGAACACGGCTGATTTCTTCAAAAGCATTCTGTCCCACATCGCCAATCCACATATCACCCGTGAGTCTGTCAAAGTTCCAACGGAAAGGATTTCTTAAACCCTTCGCCAAAACTGCTGTTCCAGAAATATTACCCGCAGGAATAGTATAAAAAGGGGCAACATTAGAAGTGTTTACATTTATACGAAGCATTTTACCTAACAGAGAATTACTGTTTTGAGCATTATTATCTGGATCTCCTCCACCACCACCATCGCCCGTAGAAAGGTAAAGCAAGCCATCTTTGCCAAAACGTAAAGTACCACCATTATGATTGGAATAAGTAGGGTGAGGAATAGTTATGACTAATTTTTTAGAAGAAGGTCGGGCTAAATTAATTGAATCATTTCCATTACCTATCTGATAACGAGCAATTTCCAAGCTTCCTACCGTGGTGGTATAATAAACAAAAAACAAGCCGTTTGTTGTATATTGTGGATGAAAACACATGCTCAGTAAGCCCTGTTCACCACCTGTAGAAATACCAGTAACCGTTAAGAATGTGCCTAATGAAGCAAAATTTCTATCAAAAACTTTAATTTCTCCACCTTTCTGTGGAATAAAAATACGGTTTGTGCCATCCCCAGCATTAACAAACTGCATCGGTTGGTTGAGCCCCGTAATAACTTGGTTGAGAGAAATGTTGGGTTGAGCAAAAATAGAAAAGCTCAACAGTAAAATAACAAGAATAAAATAAGTCTTTTTCATAGACAATTGTATGTTTAAATACAAACCCAAATGTACGGAATAGCATCGAATTTGGGTTTTCCACTTACTCATTGTACGGGATAATTTTGTGTTAAATTTTACCTTATCAATTCAGTTCACTGTTGAAAATACCAAAATATCGTAGAAATAGCCATTTTTACCGTTAAATAAGTTTTTCCTTGCTTTATTTCTTTTATTGAAATACTTTGATAACTTTAGTTGAGCTAAACGCTTGATTGCTAATTTATTAACCATTTAAAAACATCATCTTATGGCTAAGCAAGTAGAAAATATTATGTCATTAATTCTTAAACAAGACTCTGGTGGACAACGCTTTACTCAAGATTCGCCTGTTTACCCAGAAGTATGGAAAGAATATGACAAAAATTTAGATAATAGAGTAGATTTAATCTTATCGCCCTTCAGAGGGGTTTCCGCTACAGTTTTATTAAAAATTTTGAAAGAGAAATTAGTAGTATATGCAAAATCTGAAGAAAATAATAGATGGGAATTATCTACTACGGGCGAATACGTAGTGGCTAAACTAACCATTGAAGAACTCATTTCAGTTGCTCTACCTCTTACAAAATGGTTTCAAAAATATCTTTGGGTTGAAAAACTTGATAAAGAATCTGGGAATAAAAAGTGGACTAAAACGCCTAATTGTATTCTTTTGGAAGAAATTATCGAGTTGGTAAATCCAAAAACAGGGAAGAAGAAAATTGATATTGATACTCAAAGAAGAGATTTTATATCACCTTCTTTATGGTCAATTAGCGTAAATAGAAAGGCTTTTGCTTGTCTATATGAATCTGTACCCGCAACCAAAGCTGATGCTGGATGCCGGGTTTTTTCTATTGATGCCTCTGGAATGGCATGGGCTATTTTAGATACTGGAATTGACGCTACACATTCTGGATTTAGGCAGATTGACCCCAAAACAAAGGAAATATTTAATGAAGCTATGCTAAGCAAAGGGGATGGAAATCCTAATCAAACAAGAGTAGTGGAAACATACGATTTTACAAAATTTAGAAGTATGATTTCAGATATCTTTAATGCTAAAGTCATTAATACTAAAACCGTTAATCCCTTGATTGACGGTCTGAAAGGTTTTACTACTGAAGATGCTAATGCTCCTTTAAATTCAAAAGAAATCACCGACCGAATAAAGGTTTTGGAAGGAGCTTTGAAAAATGGAAGGATGCTGGATTGGTCAGTAATTGGTCCATTCCTTCGCATTCCACATAATTCAGACGAATATATACCACCTACCCATCCCCATGGAACGCACGTGGCGGGTATTTTAGGAGCCAATGACATTAACGTAAATGTAGAAAAGAATAGAAGGCTTATTGGAATGTGTCCCAACATAAACTTGTATGACATTAGGGTATTGGACAATAGTGGAAGGGGCGACGAATTTAATATTTTAGCAGCTATTCAGTTTGTGCGGTGGCTCAATAATCAATCAGACAGTTTGATTATTCAAGGAATAAATCTAAGCCTTTCCATGATTCATGATGTTGATAGCTTTGCAGCTGGCCGAACCCCAGTATGTGAAGCCTGTCAGCGATTGGTCTCGGAAGGAACCGTGGTGGTGGCAGCGGCTGGAAATTTAGGACAAAGTATTTTTCAAAATACCAATGGCAATGGAAGTAGTGATGGATACAGAACCGCTAGCATTACAGACCCTGGCAATGCTGAGTGTGTAATCACGGTGGGGGCAACTCATCGTAACAAACCGCATACTTATGGCGTATCTTATTTTTCGAGCCGAGGACCTACGGGCGATGGTCGCTTGAAACCCGATTTGGTAGCACCTGGCGAGAAGATCATGTCATTGATCCCCGATGAAGATTCTGCCCGAATGGATGGTAGTTCGATGGCGGCACCTCACGTTTCGGGAGCTGTGGCTTTGTTATTGGCTAAACATAAAGAATTGATTGGAAACCCTCAGCGAGTCAAAGAAATATTATGCAAAACCGCTACTGATTTGGGCAGAGAAAGGTATTTCCAAGGTCACGGAATGGTTGATGTATTGAGGGCATTGCAATGTGTTTAGCAATTATTAAATGCAAATAGTAAATCCGTGGCACGGCTCATAATACCTTGATAATCAACAGTTTATGAGTTTAGCCGTGCCACGGATAATTTATCACAATTTAAAACAATAAGACCATGATTTTCTCTCTTGAAGTAATGCAAGCCGCTGAAGGTGATAGCTTAATATTACATTTTGGTACTAAAGAAAAACCTAAAATAATAGTAATTGACGGTGGTCCTCGGGGAATTTTTAGGGATTTTTTAAAGCCCCGTCTTCTTCAAATTAAAGCTAAACTATCCCCTAATGCTCGCCTACCGCTATCAATGGTGATGGTAAGTCATTTGGATGATGATCACGTAAACGGAATTTTGAAACTGACCCAAGATGCTATTGATGATACTAATTTCAAGATAGATAATCTCTGGTTTAATGCTTTCGATAATATCATTGGCAATATTCAAATACCCGTTATTTCCAGTATTGCTGCCAGTGCTGCGGCTGCAAATATAGGAGCTTTGCCCATAAATCTTCCTCATATAGACCCTCATGCGGCGGCGGTTATCGCTTCTACTGGACAAGGCAGAAAATTGCAAAAAGATGCCATTACGCTCAATGCTACTGTAAATAATGGCTTTGGTGAGATAGCACCAGGAAGCCCAAACCTCGTACATGGAGGAGACATTGCAGACGGTAGCAACAAAATAATTGATTGGGGAGGTCATACAGATGATTTGAAAATAACAGTTTTGCACCCTAACCGACAACGGCTTATTGAGTTGCAAACTCAATGGGATAAAGACTTGAAGAAAGCAAAAGAGAAAGGAGATAATTCCATTATTTTTGCCTCATTATCAAAACCTGATACTTCTCCTTTCAACCTTTCCAGTATTGTTTGCTTAGTAAAATCTCATGATAAGACTATCCTCCTCACGGGCGATGGTAGAGACGATGATATTATAGCAGGTTTAAAAAATAATAATCTACTGGACGACCATGGAAAGTGTAAGGTGGATATCATGAAAATACCTCATCATGGCAGCGACAGAAACTCATCTGTAAAATTATACCAAACCGTTGTTGCCAAGCATTATGTAATTTCTGCCAATGGAAAACACAATAATCCTGACAAAGCTATGCTGGAAATGTTTGCGGAAGGCACAAAGGGAATGGATGATTCTACGTTTACGTTACACTTAACCAATCATGATGGTGAACTGGGCGTTAGACAGACTTTAGATAACTTTATTACAAATGAAAAAGCAAAAGGCAGAACTTTTAAAGTTGAATTCAGAGATCCAGCATCTTCTTCGATGCTTTTGAATCTTTTGGATGGCATAACGCATTAAGTTTCAAGCAAAGATTTGACAACTTTATGAATGGTAAAACGTTTCTTAAGTTGTCAAATCTAACCCACAGTCTTGCATTAATCTCAAATCTATCTACGCTCAATCAAATCCCATAAGTTGCCATATAAATCTTCAAAAACAGCAACAGTTCCATATTCTTCTTGCTTAGGCTCTCGGATGAAATTGATCCCATTTGCTTTAAAATTCTGATAATCTCGATAGAAATCGTCCGTTTCTAAAAACAAAAAAACTCTTCCTCCAGCCTGATTGCCAATGAAATTTTCTTGGGTTTCGTTGGTGGCTTTTGCCAATAATAAGGCACAAACTGTAACATCTGCCACGGGTGCTACCAAGACCCATCTTTTCGTTTCGCTCAACGAAGTATCTTCTAATAAAATGAATCCTAATTTTTGCGTATAAAATTCGATGGCTTCATCATAATCATGCACCACAAGGGCTATATGAGCTATTTTACTATTCATAAAAAAGTTTTTAACTATATAATGATAAATCCATGCATGGCTTAATAGGATTATTTGGTAGTCAAAAGTTCATGAGTTTAGGCGTGCCACGGATAATTTTCCACTTAATTTTCACAAAAATAAATCATAAATTAAGATTTAATATCTTTCAAATCCTATTATTCCCTATATTTACAATATTACTTCATTTGTCCTGTCTAACACAATTAACCCTGCTATGTATGAATTTTTTCTCTCGTAACACCTTATCCGACGAAACGATTTTAACTGGAATCGTTAGTGATGGAATTTTGCGAAGAAATACTGAGAATAAATTATATGAGCAGTATTTTTATTTTATCAAAGATGCCACTTTTAAACATAGAATTTTGGACGATGAAGCCGCCAGTCTTTATACTGATTCGGTTTTAGCATTCATTGAAAATGTACGTTCAAATCGTTTTCAGGGTAATTCCGCAATCAAAACGTATCTGTATCAAATTTTTTCTAATAAATGTGTTGACTTTATTCGCAAAAATGCGACTAACAAAATGAGCGTCCATGAAACAGAGTCAATGGATGATTCAGTTTTTATGATGCCCGATGATGCCAAAAATATCTTACAAAGGTTAATTTCTGAAAATGAAGTAACTATTTTGAAAGCCAAAGTAGAGAAGTTGGGCGAAAAATGTCAACAAATGGTTTTGGCTTGGTCAGAGGGATTTACTGATAGTCAAATTGCCCAAGAGCTGGGTTATCAAACCGCCAACGTAGCCAAGACCAGCCGATTGCGCTGTTTGGATAAATTGAGAGAATTGTATAAAAATTAAGTATCAAGTATTAAGTCTTAAGTAAGTACTGCTAATCAGCTTTCTTAATACTCAAAACCTAATACTCAATACAATCATATTACTACCAACCACATAAATAAGTAAGAAAATGTTAGAAAAAATTGATAAATATTTCAACAACGAACTGAGCCTTTCCGAAAGAAAAGACTTTGAAATTCAATTAGTGAAAGATGAAGAATTAAAAGAAAATGTATCGTTCTACCTTAATACTCGCACCGCCGCCAAACAATTAGCAGACGATAAACGAAGGGAAGAATTTGAAGAATTACGCAAAAAAATATCTCAAAAATCAGGAGATTCGGGTAAAATAAAACCCATGATTTGGCTTTCAGGATTAGCGGCTTCAATAGTATTAGTGGTAGGGTTTTGGTGGTTTTCCCGCACACCTGATTTAGGTACAAACGTGATAGCAGATACCTACATACAAGAACATTTTCAAAATTTACCTGTGAAAATGGATGCCTCCACCGACAGTTTACAGATGGGTTTACGGTTATTCAATGAACAAAAATTAATAGAAGCACAAATCGTTTTTGAGAATATTTTAAAAAGAAAAAATAATGACAGTGAAGCTACAAAATATGCAGGAATAACCGCTTTGAGGTTGAAGAATTATGATAAAGCCATTCAATATTTCAAAATTTTAGCTTCCCAAAAGGATCTTTTTGCTAATCCTGGAAAGTTTTACGAAGCCATTACACTTTTACAAAAATCACCCATTAATAAAAAAGAAGCAGAAGTTTTATTGAAAGAAGTGGTTGATAATGGTTTGGAAGGGAAGGAAGAAGCCTTGAAAATGTTGAAATAGTTTGAGAAGTTAAAGTAGTTAAAGAGTTGAATACGGAAACTTTCAACTTCTTTAACTACTCTAACTTTTTAACACTTAAACTTTTTACGAAAGGTCACTCCACCGATAAGCCTCAATCAATTTCATTTCACCCTCTTTTCCTTTCATCGAATTGCCGTGTTCCATACCCAAAATGAACTCTGCACGGTTGGTAGCCTTAGCTTTTTCGTTGATGTGCTTGAAAAGATATTTATAATTTACTTCGCCCGAAGTAGGTTCGTTTCTGCCAGGTTCGTCACCAATCTGAAAATAGG
>JANPIG010000627.1:0-7739 GCA_031424875.1 Cytophagales bacterium | reverse complement strand
AACTCCTTTATTCTGTCAAAATCTTGAGCTTTGACAGATGCTTTAAAATCGTCAAAACATTCTGATTCATTTTGCGGCAAAGTTTTTTTACAGCTTGCGAAGGAGAGTATAATTAGGGTGAATAATAGAGGTAATTTCATAGAGAATTTTTTGATTCATGACCTGTTAGCAAGCAAAAACCTGTTAGCGGGTCTGTATTTTAAGAATGAAATTGTGTAACTGGTTGATAATCAGGGAAATAAAAAAAGGAAATGCCATAATTGGCATCTCCTAAGTGCTTGTCAGTAGTCCGTACGGGAATCGAACCCGTGTTTCATCCGTGAAAGGGACGTGTCCTAACCCCTAGACGAACGGACCATTTGGGTTAAAAACGTTTTTAATTTTGTAAATCTTTTTTCGTTTTTCGTGGTGCAAAGGTACGGCGATTTTTTTAATTGGCAAATGCAAAAGAAGAAAAAAACAAAATATTTTTCTACAAAATGCAAAATGCCTTGATTATCAAAAACTTAGGAAAATACAATTTTTAATTTTTTTTTAAAATGTCTGCATTTTTCAGCTTCTACTTTTTTTTCTACCTAATTATATTCTAAATTTAGGATTGAAAAATACCATTTTAAATAATATGGCTGATAACACAACCTCATTGACCTCCAAACAGGCTTGGAATGATATCCAACATGATGAAGAATTAATGCACGAATTTGAAACAAGTGTATTACCCCCCTATATGAACACTTGTCGCTGGTTTGCAGGTAAGGCTCGTTTGCAAGATAAATTCACGATAAAATTTTCAATAGAAATTCCTATCAAAGACTCTATTGCCCTACTTTTTATCGTGGAGGTCAAATACGTTGACGGCGAAACAGAAAATTATTTGCTCCCGGTATCTTTTATAGACTCGTCGATAGGCCAAGATATTGCTCCCAAAGGTATCATTACGTTGGCTTATATTAATCAAAAGCGTGGCTTAGTCATAGATGCCATTTATGATGAACGGTTCCAGCAATCGCTTTTCCAGCATGTAGCTAATGCTGATACTATTTCTCAAAAAGAAAATGGGAAAATTGACTTCATGCGAGGCAAAGGCTTAGCGGGTGAAGATATTAAAGCGACTATTTCTTCGAGAGTTCTGCCCGTAGATTCTTCCAATTCCGCCATGACTTTTGGCAACAAATATTTCCTAAAATTATATAGAAAACTATTTTCAGAAACCAACCCAGAAGTGGATATGGTAGAATTTATTACAGAAAATTCTGATTTTGCTTATATCCCTGCTTTCGCAGGTAGCGTGATTTGGAAGCGTGAGGGTAAGCCCGACATTACCTTGGGTATGATGCAACGAATGGTGGAGAATGAAGCTGATAGTTGGGTACAAACGGGTGAACAATTAGATGCTTTTGTGGATGCTTTTACCGATAAAACATTTTCTATTAAAGAGGATGTTTTTAATCAAGTAGAATTATTGGCTCAACGGACTGCCGAAATGCACTTGGCTCTATATGCCCCCGAAGCTGAAGAAACGTTTGCTCCTGAGCATTTTAATGATGATTATCGGCAGTTTATCCATAAACGCCTCACTGACTTGCTAGAAAGACGTTATAACCTTTTGATTGATAATTACGCCAAAATCACTGACCCCGTAACCCAAAAATTAGCTTGGGATTTTATGGAAGCAAAGGAATTAATTGATGAATTTGCAAAGGATATTCTCGCTAGAGAGATTGATTCTCAACGGATTAGAATCCACGGGGATTATCACTTAGGACAGGTATTAGCCACAAAAAATGACTACATTATCATAGATTTTGAAGGGGAACCCGAGAGTTCTATTACCGACCGCAAGATTAAACATTCACCTCTGAAAGATGTGGCAGGTATGATTAGGAGTTATCATTATGCCATTTCAGCTAAGATGTTTAATGACTCTCAAACCGCTAAATTTGACCCCGTGCGAGTACAAACCGCCGCTGACCGATGGTATAAATTGATTCAACAAACGTACATGGAGAAATATCTGGAAACTTTCGGGAATCCTCATCCATTGTTTAAGAATAATAATGAAATAAACTTTTTGATGTTAATTTATTTGTTGGAAAAGGCTGTGTATGAATTAGGATACGAAATAAATTATCGTCCAGAGTGGGTGAAAATTCCCTTAAAAGGCATCGTAAATGTTATTCGGGAGATTGAGAAATTGAGGATGTAATTTATTAACTGGAGGGACGCAAAGTAGGAATGAAAAATTTTTAGCTTCTCTGCGTCCTTGCGGTTTTATATTATATTTCTACGAACTTTGGCAATATCAAATCCTTACTCGAAACGATTGGATTTGGTTCTTCCCAATTAATATTCAAATCTGCATCATTGTAAATAATGCCTGATTCTGATGCTTTATGCCAGTATTCTGTACACTTATAGACAAAAATAGTTTCTTCCAAAGCCACAAATCCGTGTGCAAAGCCTGCTGGTACATATAGCATATTTCCAATGGCAGAATCTAAAACAAACTTCTCGTGCTGACCATAAGTAGGCGAATCTTTGCGGATATCTACTACCACATCTATCACTTTTCCCGTCATACAACGCACCAATTTGCCTTGGGCATAAGGAGTATACTGAAAATGCAAACCTCTAATAACGCCCCTTTTCGACCATGAATAATTGTCTTGCACAAAGTTTTCAACAATACCATTTTCAGCGAATAGCTTTTGATTATAGGACTCATAAAAAAGCCCTCTTTCATCTTGATATTTTGTGGGAATACACTCTATTAAGCCTTGAATTTGATGGGGAAGAAATTGCATATCGAAAATTGTAATTTGTTTTTAGATTAAAAATCTTTTGATTTTGAAACCTACGTGTTTAATATTGTTCACGAAATTAAGGTTAATCATAAGATTAAGCAAATTTCAAAGGTTAAGAATAAATTTTTCATGTCTCACAGCTCAAATTTCACAGCTCAATAATGACTAAATCTCAATTATTTGAACAAATACAACAAAAGAATTCTTACCTCTGCGTAGGTTTAGACACTGATATCCAAAAAATTCCCAAGCATTTAATTACTGAAAAAGATCCTATTTTTGAGTTTAATCGACAGATAATTGAAGCTACTCACCATTATGCTGTGGCGTATAAACCAAACATTGCTTTTTATGAAGCCATGGGTGCAAAGGGCTGGGAAAGTTTGCAAAAAACGATGGAATATATTCCCAAAGAATGTTTTACAATTGCCGATGCCAAGCGGGGTGATATTGGCAATACTTCTGGACTATACGCAAGAGCTTTTTTTGATAAAAATTCATCTGGACTTGATTTTGATTCTGTTACCGTTGCTCCATACATGGGCGAAGATTCGGTAAAACCATTTCTTGATTTTCCTGATAAATGGGTGATTCTTTTGGCTTTAACTTCTAATGCAGGCAGTAAAGATTTTCAAAACTTACGTCTTGAGAATGATAAACAGTTGTTTGAAGAAGTAATCCGAAAATCGCAAGAGTGGGCTACTGATGAGCAACTAATGTACGTTGTAGGGGCTACGAGGGCAGATATGCTTACTCATATAAGAAAACTCGCACCCGAACATTTTTTGTTAGTACCAGGCGTTGGGGCTCAGGGTGGTAGTTTGGAAGAAGTATCAAAATACGGTATGAATTCGCATTGTGGATTATTAGTCAATTCATCAAGAGGAATTATTTATGCGTCAACTGAAAAAGATTTTGCCCAAAAAGCAGGGGAGGAGGCGAAAAAAATTCAGCAAGAAATGAATCAATATTTGGAGAAATATATGTGAAAGCGAAAGTATAAACATATTCAAAGTCATTTTCGTAACGAGAATTTAGGAAAATGACTTTTTATTTTCAAATTGTCGTAATTTTGATGATAATTAACAGAAAGCATTTTGAAAGAAATCCTCATCATCACCCCACCGTTTACTCAACTGAATACGCCCTATCCAGCATCTGCTTATATCAAAGGTTTTTTGAATACCAAAGAAATTGCTGCCTTTCAAATGGATTTGGGAATTGAGGTGATTTTGGAACTGTTTTCTAAGCAGGGATTACGCAATTTATTTGACAGTATTAATTCAAAAACTGAGGCTATTTCCGAAAATTCCCAGCGAATAATTGCCCTTCAAGATGATTATCTCAAAACGATAAATGCCGTTGTGGCTTTCCTGCAAGGCAAAAATCCTACTTTATCCCGACAAATCTGTCAAGATAACTTCCTGCCCGAAGCCTCTCGGTTTAATGCTCTGGACGATATGGAATGGGCTTTTGGCAATATGGGCATTCAAGACAAGGCCAAACATTTAGCGACCCTTTACCTTGAAGATATTTCTGATTTTATTGTAGAATGTGTGGATGAAAACTTCGGATTCAGTCGCTATGCTGAGCGGTTGGGCAGAAGTGCCAATGCGTTTGATGAAATGTATGGTTTTCTGCAAAAAGATTTGACTTATATTGACCAAATCACGGTACGAATTTTGGAAGAAAGAATACAACAAGTTCACCCCAAAATGGTTTGTATTTCGGTGCCTTTCCCGGGTAATTTATATAGTGCTTTCAGAATTGCTCAACACTTGAAAAAATATTATCCCAACATCAAAACCTGCATGGGCGGAGGTTTCCCCAATACTGAATTGAGGGATTTGAAGGATGTCAGAGTATTTGAGTTTTTTGATTATATAACGCTGGATGATGGAGAAAGACCTTTGGAATTGCTCATTAACAATGAACAATTACTCGTTAATAAAGAATATAAACGCACTTTTTTCTTAGAAAATGGACAATTGGTCTTTAAAAATAATTCCCTAAAACCTGATTACAAACAAAGCGAAGTGGGTACGCCAGATTACACAGATTTGCTTCTGGATAAATATATCTCAGTCATAGAAATTGCCAATCCAATGCACAGTTTATGGTCTGATGGACGATGGAATAAATTAACCTTAGCTCATGGTTGCTATTGGGGCAAATGTACTTTCTGTGATATTTCCTTAGATTACATCAAAATTTATGAACCCATTGCTGCTCGAACTATTGTGGATAGGATGGAGGAATTGATTGAACAAACTGGTGAAAATGGCTTTCACTTCGTGGATGAAGCCGCCCCGCCTGCCCTCATGAGAGAAGTGGCCTTGGAGATTTTGAGACGTAAATTGTCCGTAACTTGGTGGACAAATATTCGCTTTGAAAAGAGTTTTACTTCAGATTTATGTATGCTTTTGCGGGCATCAGGTTGCATAGCTGTTTCAGGAGGATTGGAAGTGGCTTCGGATAGATTATTAGAACTTATCAAAAAAGGGGTAACGGTTGAGCAAGTGGCAAAAGTAACTCAAAATTTCGCCGAATCGAGCATTATGGTTCACGCATATTTAATGTACGGCTACCCCACCCAAACCATTCAAGAAACCGTTGATAGCCTTGAAATGGTGCGTCAGATGTTTGAATTGGGTATTCTACAATCAGGTTTTTGGCATCAATTTGCTATGACAGCACATAGCCCTGTGGGAATGAATCCCGAAGAATTTGGCGTTATTCCAGAGCAGAATACTATTACATTTGCTAATAATGATATTATTTTTAAAGACAAAACAGGTATCAATCACGATAAATTTAGTTTTGGATTAAAGAAATCTCTCTTCAATTATATGCACGCCACAGGGTTTGAATTACCCTTGCAAGAATGGTTTGATTTCAAAATTCCTAAGACTACCGTTAAGCCTAATTTTATCGAAAATTCTCTTCAAGAAGAAGAAATATTTACCGATAAGCCCTCTACAAAAATAGTCTGGTTGGGTGGAAAGCCCATTATTGAAGCAATTATTAAATCAAAAAAAGGAATTTCTTGGGAAAATCTCAAACTTACTTTTCATGATAAAAGAGAAAGTTTTAGTATTCAAACCGAAAAACAACATGGTGATTGGCTGGTAGAAATTCTAAAGAAAATATCGGTTCATAATAAAAAAACATATACCTTTCAAGAAATAAAAACTAATTATGAAAGCATGGATTTAGAAGACTTTGAGTTATTTTGGTTTTCAAAACCAGTAAATACTTTGAGAGAATTTGGACTGTTGGCTTTTTAATTTTTAAAACTATTATGCAATATTTTAAACTTGGATTAACCTTTCTTTTCGGAATTTTGATGATCTTAGCAGGCATAAATCATTTCAGACATTCGGCTATTTATCTGCCTTTCATTCCTGATTTTTTACCGCAGAATTTTATTAATAAAGCAATAGGAATTCTTGAAATTGTATTAGGGATAGGTGTTTTTATTCCTCAGTTTAGGCAAAAAGCAGTTTATGGAATCTTCATTTTGATGATAATATTTTTACCACTTCATGTATGGGATGTGTTCAGAGATAACCCTGCTATTGGAAGTCATAAAATAGCTTTAATTCGCTTACCGATACAGTTTTTGCTGATTTTTATTGGATGGTTTGTAAGTGAAAAATCAGACAAGTAACCCAAGAACTAATCCCCCTAAAAATATATAAAAAGTAGGAATTTTAGTGAATTGCGTGAGTAATAAAGTAATACAAACGGTGAGGAGCCCCCAATAATCAACTCGCAATATCATGGGTACTAAAAAAGTAAAGGCTGCCGAGAGTGTTAAACCAATTGAAGCAGCATTTATGCCCTGCAAAGAGGCTCTTATTCCTCTAAATTGCTTCAATTGTCCCCAAATTCTGTAAACAAAAAAAATTAAAAATGTCCCTGGTAAAAAGATTCCTGCCGCCCCAACGGCACTTCCCAACAATTGTTCCCACCAAGTACCATCCTTCATAACTAAAACTCCCAAATAGGAAGTCAGGGCAAAAACAGGCCCTGGCAAAGCCTGCGAAAGTGCCATACCTGTCAAGAAATCGTCTCCACGTACAAGGTGTTTAAATTCTACAAATTCTGTATAAAGCATGGGGGCTAAAACCTGTCCACCACCAAAAGTAAGACTTCCGTTACGGTAAAAATTCTCAAAAAGTCTAATTGGTTCATAAGCTGTAAAATGCCCTAAAACTGCCAAAAACAAAAGGAATCCCCAAAAAAGATTGAAATTTGACCATGGAATAATCATTTTGTGATGCGTCTGTTTAGGGTAATCTTTATAACTCAAAGACGTAAAAGTTCCGCCGACAATCAAGGCAATTGGACAAACATAAGGTGATTGAAAATAGAATGCAAAAGCGGCTGAAACAATCATCAAAGCAATCCCAGTATTATTTTTGATAACTTTTCTGCCCAACACATAACCTGCATGCATAATAAATGCCACTCCGATAGGTTGAATAAAACGAATGACATCACGGTTGCGTAGGTACGTCATACCAAAGGCCGCTGCTGTCATAATAAATACAGCGGGTGTAATCCAAACCAATAAAGTGAGATACGCTAAATTTGGACCTCCAATACGATATCCCAAGGCAGTGATAGTTTGTGTAGAGGTGGGACCGGGCAGCATAGCACATAATGCCTGTAATTCAAGTAGTTCAGCTTCGGTGAGATAGTTCCTTTTTTTGACAAAATGTTCAATAAACATCGCTAAATGAACTTGCGGACCTCCAAATGAAGTACAGGCAAGTATCAGAACGTCTTTCAAGAAGATGATTTTTCTGATTTTTTTCATTTTAATAGCTATTGTTTTCTTTAAATAAAGCTACCTCATCTCAAGAAGAACTTAAAATGAGGTAGTAAAAATGCAGTAAAAAACTATTTATCTACTTTCTCTAAAATTTT
>JANPIG010000626.1:0-3724 GCA_031424875.1 Cytophagales bacterium | reverse complement strand
ACCCCAGAATACGGACAGACGTTCGCCTCAGAATGAAGTTGTGGCAAATCGGGGAATTTATATGGCTTTTGTGCCAGTGAATGACCGTGAATTATCTCAATACCTTATCAATAATACTGATTGGGAATTGCCTTTTATGCTTTCAGTTGGCTCTGATCCGCATCACAAAGGTTTGGCGGCAGGTACTTTAAAGGCTAAAACAACACTCAAAGTTCAGAACGTTTTAATAAAGGATTTTGAAGAATGGGGTACGTTTACTTTTCAAGCATTCTTGTTTCGTTTAGCATTTATGAAACTACCTGACCCTATCATTAAACGCCTGAAATTTAGAGTAAATACTTTCTTTAAAAATAAATCAAATGCCCCTTTATTGCATCAAGATGCTCATCTCTTCCAGTTGGATGCCGAGGATTCGGTTACACCCGTAAACCTCAATATCGACCCTGCAAAAATAGTGGAACAGATGTTTGAAAAGCAAGCACCAATTTCAGTAATGACTCTTCCCACGAGACCAACCTTAACGGTAGATTTGCACATTGAAACCCTTACACCAGACGCTTGGGCGATGAATAATACCGAAATAATGAATTTACAAATGTCCACTTTCGAGCGACAATTTGAAGCAGCAATTGCTAACGGTATGGAAGAAATTATTTTCATTCACGGAGTTGGAAACGGAATTTTGAGGGATGCAATTCATAAAAGGCTCTCGGGAAATAAAAATGTCCAATACTTTGAAGATGCCCAAAAAGAGAAATTTGGCTATGGAGCTACAAAAGTAAAAATAAAGTAATAAATTTTTGGATAATTCATTGATTATTAGTAATTTATACTCATTCTGTAACTTAAAAACTAATAATTATGAAGGCAACGTTATTCCTAATTTCGTTGCTCGTAGTCACGTATGTTGGACAGGGAGCAACTGACACTTTTATTGCAGCTAATACAAAATGGAAATTTTATGATCAAGGTATGGATCAAGGGACTGCGTGGCGTGGAACTACTTTTAGTGATATTACATGGGCATCGGGTAATGCAGAATTGGGTTACGGTGATCCTGTTGGACCAGACGGACAAACAACAACAGTAAGTTATGGTCCTGATTCTCTTCATAAATACATCACTACATATTTCCGAAAGGCTTTTAATGTAGTAAATACAGCTAATTATTCAGCCATTTCTTTTGATTTATTATTGGATGATGGAGCCGTGGTGTATTTGAATGGTGTGGAGGTTTATAGACAAAATATGCCCGCAGGAACTATACTGTATTCAACATTAGCCTCATTTGCTGCTGGAAGTGGAGGTACTCCCGCAGAGAATGCGTGGACAACCATTCCTTCAAGTCCAGCGCTACTGAGTGCTTTACAAACGGGTCGAAATGTGATTGCAGTTGAAGTTCACCAAAATTCTATCACCAGTTCTGATATTAGCTTCAATTTTAGATTTACTGGACAAACAACGCTCACATCATACATCGAAGCCAATAATGTTGCATGGAAATACCTTGTTTTTGATACGGATCAAGGAACAGGATGGCAAGCAACAGCTTTTAATGATGCAAGTTGGGCTTCGGGAAATGCAGAGTTAGGATACGGAGACAATGATGAAGAGACAGTGGTGAGTTATGGCACTAATGGTGCTAATAATAAAAATATCTCAACGTACTTCCGAAAAGCTTTTACTGTTGCTTCAATTCCGTCTGCATTGTCATTAGATTTGCTATGTGATGATGGAGCAGTAGTTTATTTGAATGGAGTTGAAATTTATCGACAAAATATGCCAGCAGGAACTATTTTATTTTCAACCTTAGCTTCTGCAGCATCAGGAGACCCAGGTGTTCCGAGCGAAACAGCTTGGACGTCTGCAACTTTAAATCCAGCCTCATTGGTAGTTGGAAATAACGTAATTGCAGTAGAAATCCATCAAAATTCAGTAACCAGTTCTGATATTAGCTTCAATTTAAGATTAAGCAATAATGATACCTCTGGTCCTACGCCCTTAGTTACAAGAGGAGCATATTTGCAAATGCTCGCACCAAATTCAATTACCATAAGATGGCAAACGAATATTGCCAGTAATAGTAAAGTGGATTTTGGCACTACATTGGCGTATGGAACAAGTGTGAATAACGCAACATCTTCAACCGAACATGAGGTGCAACTTACTGGATTGACTGCAAATACTAAATATTTTTATCAAATAGGCACGAGTACCACTGCAATCCAAGGCAATGCCAATAACTTCTTCAAAACGGGAGTTTCACCAGGTTCTTCTAACTTTAAAGTATGGGTAACGGGTGATTACGGTGTGTCTGCTCTTGGACATCCAGACCAAATTAGTGTGCGTAATGCCTACCTGACTCATGTAGGTGCTACACCCGCCGATTTTTGGATTTGGCTAGGTGATAATGCTTATTCAAGTGGCACTGCTACAGAATATACCGATAATGTATTTAATGTACACACTGAATTATTAAAAAGTTTACCCTTTTTTCCCAGTCTTGGGAATCATGATTATGGTAATCAACCCTATTTGTCTGCCTCAACTCTTACAACCAATTGGGAATACTTTAACGCCTTTACGATGCCTACCAATGCTGAGTTAGGAGGTGTTGTATCAGGAACTGAGAAATACTATTCTTATAATTACGGAAATGCCCATTTTGTTGTGATAGACTCTTGGGGAGCTCCAAGCATCGTAGGAGGGGCAATGTACAATTGGTTACAAAGTGATTTGCAGGCTAATACTAAAAAATTTGTAGTATGTTATTTTCACAATCCACCTTATACAAAAGGTACTCATGATAGTGATAATAATATAATTGACCTTCCATCATTTGATATTCGGCAAAATATCTTAACGCTTATGGAAAATAATAATGTTGATTTAGTACTGGCTGGACATAGTCATATTTACGAACGTTCTAATCTGATTAGAGGCCATACAGGGGTATCAAGCACTTTTAATGCTGCTACCATGGTATTGAACAATACGTCAGGCAATGTAGCACCCTACTATAAAAAATATGCTACTGCTGGAGTTGGAACTGTATATGTAGTATGTGGAAATTCAGGGCAGGGAGGTGTGCCTCATCAATTTACGCCTTGGCCTCACCCTGCAATGACGGCAAAATCTATAGAATCTACCAGAGGTTCAATGATTTTGGAGTTTAATGCCAATGACCTTACAGCTAAATTTATAGACATTAATGGAGTTGTACAAGATAACTTTAAGATTGTAAAAGAAGACTGCCCAACGGCGGGTGGAATACAATCTCAACTTTCGGGTGACTGGACAAATACTTTAACTTGGGGTTGTGGAGTTGTGCCAACATCATTGACTAATGCTACTATAAATTTGGGACATACCGTAACCATAAACGCTATTACTCCGAATGTGAAAACATTAAACCAAATAGGTTTGTTGAAATTTTTGAATGGAGGAAAATTGAAAGTAAATAATTAACAAAAATAATTAGATTGTACGTGGTAAAGTTCAACAAAATTAAGGGTTGAACTCTACCATGTATTCTTTTATAAATTATTCTAAACCCATTTATATATTAACCAGCCAAGAGACGTTAATAAAATAACAATTACAGTATATTTGCAAAAAACAAAGCCAATGATAATTCGTAGTCATGGCTCATTATCCCAAAATGACAAAAATATTAATAACCCTAACTACAGCCATCCTCCTTCAAGGTTGTTCCAGTTCAAAA
>JANPIG010000625.1:0-3711 GCA_031424875.1 Cytophagales bacterium | reverse complement strand
AAAGAAAGTAGCTTCCACATCTTCTTCATTTTTGTCTAACATAGCTTCTGCTAATGCTCTACTTTGATTCAGATACGCCAAATACGTCTTTTGTTGGGCGGGATAATCCTTCAAAGGAAAATACATCAACTCAGTCTGAATGGCCATTAAAGTATAATACACGGGGTGTTGTGGATATTTAGCTTTTATTTTCTGGAAAATCTCGGCAGATTCCCTAAAATCATAAGAATACATATTATCCAAACCCAACGAAATTTGCTGACGAGTAGCAGCATCATTGAGAATTTGTGCCTTTACATTAGGCATAAGACCATAAGCAATAGGTAATAGGCAAAGAATTCTTAAAAAACGTTTAAAAGAGGTCTTAGAAAAATTGGTCAATAAAAGCATTTTTTTCATATTGTGTTTATCGTTGAATGAATGATGACGTATATTTGTTGATATAATGGCTGTCGGCTTTTCGGCAATCAGTTTTTGGCTTCCGACAATCAAATGTTGAAAGCCGACAGCCAATAGCAAAAATTAAAATTATGATAAGTTACGAACATTTTGTATTAGATAACGGACTAAAAGTTTATGTCCACCAAGATAATTCTACAGCTTTTGCCGCTGTTAACATCATCTATAATGTGGGTTCTCGGGATGAAGAGGAACACAAAACGGGTTTCGCTCATTTATTTGAACACCTGATGTTTGGGGGTTCAAAAAATATCCCTGCCTACGATACACCCTTACAAAAGGTCGGCGGAGAGAATAACGCTTTTACTTCGCCTGATATTACAAATTATTATATCACTTTGCCTTCGGTAAATGTTGAAACAGCTTTTTGGTTAGAATCAGACCGCATGATGTCGCTTTCTTTTGACCAAAAGGTTCTGGACGTACAACAAAAAGTAGTCATTGAGGAGTTCAAACAACGCTACTTAAATCAACCTTATGGTGATATTTGGTTGAAATTACGCCCGCTCGCTTATCAAAATCATCCTTATAAATGGGCTACCATAGGCAAAGAAATTTCGCATATTGAAGATGCCGTGATGGACGACGTTAGGAGCTTTTTCTATAAACATTATTTGCCGAATAATGCTATTTTGGTAGTTGCTGGAAACGTTACATTGGAACAAGTAAAACAGCTCTCTAAAAAATGGTTTGAGCCAATTCCTTCGGGAAATGTTGTGCTTAGAAACCTACCTAAAGAGCCTATTCAAACAGCGGCAAGATTTTTGGAAACCGAAGCAAAAGTACCCCTAAATGCTATTTACAAGGCATATCACACTCAAGGGCGACATGATGCTGATTTCAATTCGGTGGATTTAGCCAGTGATATTTTAGGACGTAGTAAGTCTTCCAGATTTCATACTAAATTGGTAAAAGAAAACCATATTTTCAATTCAATAAACGCTTACGTAACAGCTTCACTTGACCCTGGTTTAATGATGATTCAAGGCAATTTGAATGCGGGAATTAGCATTGAAGAAGGAGATGCTGCCATCCAAGATGTATTGGATGATTTCTTGAAAAACCCAATTTCGGAAGAAGAATTAGCGAAGGTAAAAAATCAAGCAGAATCAACTTTAGTTTTTTCAGAAGTTGAACTTTTGAACCGTGCCATGAACCTTGCCTTTGCCGCCAATGCTGGCAATGTAGAATACGCCAACCAAGAATCCGCTAAGATTCAATCAGTTACAACCGATAGTTTGATGAATCAGGCAAGAGGAATTCTGACGAAAGAGAATTGTTCTACCATGTATTATCGGGCGGTGAATTGAGGAGTAATTAAAAAAGCCCTCGTTTAGGCAAGGGCTTTTTTATAGTATTTACGATTAAGTTATCAATCTAATTTTCAGCATCTTATGTAATATAATTTTAGGTGATTATTCTTGTAAAACACTATAATAAAATTTCAAGAAAATATATTTCAAAAACTAATATACTTAAAATTTACTGAATAATTCCTTCTTGTCGAAGGTGTTTTTCTATATTAAAAGTATGTCCGTTAAGTAATTCTACATCTTTATTCCAACTTCTCGTTATCCAGTCTTGCCCTTGTTCAGCAATCAAAACTTTACCATAAAGCGAGAAAACCCAAATAACTTTTTCTGTGCCAAAATCCAAGAGTTTCTGAGTTTTACGATACACATAACCGCTATCTTCTGGGTCGGAAATATCAGCTTTTATATCAATTTCAACCACAACTTTTGCAGGCACGTCTGCATATTTTGTATTGATTTTGTCAGGAGTCATCACTGATTTTTCAAAAATAGCAATGTCGTTTGAAAGATTATTTCTGTGGTCAATATGATTGCCGATTTCGTTGCAATAAATTCTATATAAATTGCTTGATGGTTTTATCGTAGTAAAAAACAGTTCCATAATGTAGGAAACTAATTCAGCTTGTAAGGTGCTACATCCCATAATTTCTTCAAGGGTTTTCTTTTTGGACAATACTTCTTTATAACCTTTATAATAAAAAGGCTTCCCATCTAAGGTTTCATAAACCAATGCTTCGGGAATTTTAGAAATTGAACGAACACGAATCCTTGATTTTCTTTCCAGTGTTGCTACCATATTTGAAGTTTATTTTACACAAATATAACTTTTTTTACTTTTTGTTTTCAGAATCTTGCTGGCTAATTTTTACATTAACAAATCATTAAATTTTTTCTTAGCACTACACGCTCATTATTAATCTACAAATCCTTCACAAAATGTAAACTATTAATCTGAAAACCTTTATTCAAATATAAACGATGTGCCGTATGTCGATAAGGTCCAGAATCAAGAGAAATACAGTCGTAACCCTTTGATATGGCTATGTTTACCACAAAATCTAATAAGGCACTTGCGTGTCCCTTTCCTCTTACTTTGTCAGCAGTTGTGAGGTCATCAATATAGATTTGCTTTCCGTTGAACAGCATCTATAAATACCGAAAACCAATTGCAGAAACTACCTCTCTGTCTTCTTCAATGTAGGCAATTTGATAACCTTCGGAAAACATTTCCATCATTTTTTCTACGAAATTATCTTCTTGTAAATGAGGACGTAAAAGATGAAAAACGTGCCAACATTTTTGTATATCGGAAGCCGTTTTTGCTAATTGTATGTTCATATTTTATACTGGAAAATTATGTAACACACGGAAGTCGTCCTTTGAAAGGACGACTTCCGTAAATTACTGTATAAATAAAAGTTGAATTCAAATCTATTCTTCCGAAAAATCCTCAGAAATCAACTTCCTCAATTGCTGGTGCGGACGAAGATTAGGTTTTTTCGAGAAAATAGAACTGCCCCCCGAAGATGTTTTTGCTTTGCTTGCCAACGTGCTGGTATCGAAGTAGTTATCCCTTACAAATTGATTTACTTCATCATCATTAATCACATCTCTGACCATCGAACCTCTACCAAAACCATCATTATATGCTCCAATTCTGGCGTCAGTTTCTGCCAATTGGGTGCGTTCTTCAATAGCTTTTATTTCTTCCTGCAAAGTCTGTTTTTGAGCTTGCAGATTTTCTAAATTTGGCAATAATTTTAGGTCGTTTTCCAAAATATTTTTCTGAACAATTTGTTCTGACAATTCTATTTCAAAAGCCTGTAAATCAGTGGTTAAACGCTTTTGTTCCTTGCGTAAACGTTTCAATTTAGGGTCAATTTGCAACCATCTTTGCCAGTAACATTGCAAGACAGGAAAGGCAATTCCCAAGCAAATA
>JANPIG010000624.1:0-10096 GCA_031424875.1 Cytophagales bacterium | reverse complement strand
AAAAGCTACTACAATTAACTCTACCTCGGTTGCTCATAAACCCCGTCTGATTTAATTGCCGCATGTTAGCATCCACAAAAGGGATTCCAGTTGTTCCCGAACACCATTTTTCAAACAATTTTTCATTATTTTCAAAGGTAGTTGCTTTATCTTTAATGCCCGCAGTATGATAAACTTTATTCTGAAAACGCATCAATTTAAAAGTAAAATAATCTCGCCAAACAATCTCGAAAACCAGCCACCAAGTACTGATATTTCTTTTGATAGTTTCTTCATAATGTTTCACCTGCTCATAAATGGTACGTGGAGATATACATCCCAGTGATAAATATGCCGAAAATTTTGAGGAAAAATCCTTACCTAATGATTTATTTCGGGTCCATTTATAATTAGTGAGCAGTTGAGTTTCGTAAAAATAGTAATTCAATCTCTCCAATGCTTTTGCTTCACCTCCTTCCAAAAATGGGAATTGATTATTCAACTTCTCGTTTGTGAAACCTAATTGTTGGGGACTTGGCAAATTTGATGTTTGATTGACATTGATAAAAGAAATATTTTCAGGAATTGCCAGTGTCTGCCTGACTTCAGTATTTTTGGTAGTGTTTATTCTGAATGCCTTGGAGGTCAAAGGAATCTGGTCGATGGTGAATGGGATATCGTCAAGGTGATACAAAGTTTTACCCCATGACCATTGAAAATTGAAGCCTGGTGGAAGATTGTCAACCAGTTTTACATTCATATTTTTTTCCTCTGTTGCATATTCTTGTTCGGCAAAAATGGCTTCTATTTGATACTGTGCTATCAATTTAGGGATTTCATTTTCTGGTTCACCAACTACAATTAATAAATCTCCACCAATTTTTTTCAGATTTTCTCTCAAATCTTCCAAACATTGTTTCAGAAAAATGTATCTATTGAAACCCATTTTTCTGAAACCATATTCAGTAAATTGAAATAAACGTGGGTCGATACAGTAAATACAAATAACTTCAAATTGATTTTCAACTGCTTTCACCAAAGACTCATTATCAGCCAATCTGAGGTCATTTTTAAACCATATCATTCCTTTTTTCATGGTGCATTAAATTATTTTGTTTGAAATAATTTATTCGCTAAAAATACTGTTCCAAATCACTTCATAAACTTCCGTAGCCATAATCTCTTCTTTAGCTAATTTTATATCAGAAATCAAGATTGGATAAAATTCTTTGGGGGCTAAAATTCCTCCGTGCGAACCTTTTACCAAACTGGCATCCAAAGGAATTACATCCATTAAATATCTGAATCCCAACAACTTACGGGCTAATTTATACCCTGCTCGCAATTTAATCAAAGGGTTTTTGGGGTTCATAAACATCTCTACGGGGTCGTAGCCAGGTTTCTTGAAAATCTCGACCAAACGGGCATAGTCGGGAGCAAGGTTATCGTCAAACCAGAAATAATAAGTAAACCAACTGTCGGCTTCTGCCACTACCACCAAATCGCCCGAACGTTCGTGGTTGAGATGATATTTTTTCTTACCTTCTTCATCCAAAACCATTGCAATGCCTTCGGTATTTTCTAAAATGCTTTTCAACTTAGCCAACTGACTTACATCGTTTACATACACATGGGCGATTTGATGGTCTGCCGTGGCAAAGGCTTTAGAAGCACCGCAATCCAAGAGTTCCAAACCCTGTTCAATACGGATAGAAATTAAATCATTTTCTCTCAAAATTCGATTAATATGTATCGGGCGATTGACGTTATTGATACCATATTCCGACAATAAAATTATCTTAGTATTTTGAGCTTCGTAATGTTTCACCAAACCTTCCACCAACTCATCAATCTCTTTTAGTTCTTTGCTAATCTTCTGAAAATCAACGCCATACTTCTGCAAACAATAATCTAAATGGGGCAAATAAATCAGAGAAAGCGTTGGATTATAGGCTTTATCAACCCAAACAGAAGCATCGGCAATCCATTTGGAAGACTTAATATTGGCATTGGGTCCCCAGAAACTAAACAGTGGAAATGTGGCCAATTCTGCTTGTAATTTATCTCGTAAATCTGCTGGATATGAATAACAATCGGGGGCTTTTACACCGTCTGCATGATACTGTGGGCGAGGCGTTACTGAAAAATCAGCCGATGAATACATATTATACCACCAAAACATTTTGGAACAAGTAAAGGCTGGATTGGCTTTTTTAGCGGCTTCCCAAATCTTTTCACCTTGTACCAATTTATTGGATTGCCTCCAAAATTTCACTTCCGAGTCCTCTCGGTCATACCAACCATTTCCCACAATTCCGTGTTCATCAGGTAGTTTTCCTGTTAAATAAGTGCTTTGTGAAGTAGTAGTTACGGCAGGCAAAACAGGCTTAATTAGGCTCAAATGATGTTCTGAGAGATATTTTTGTAAAAATGGTGTATGTTCGCCAATGACACTCGTACTGAGTCCAACGATATTGATAACTACGGTTTTTTGCATCTTATTGATGGATAAACGGAAGTCGTCCTTCAAAAGGACGACTTCCATAAATTTTCTTAAAAATAATTCTTAAAAATATTATTGTTTATAAGGCTTTTTCAATGAAAGCAATCTCCCTCACAATCGACTCATTCAGAGGCACTTGAAACTCCGCTGGCAATACGCCCCATGTATATGTTTCTATTTCTAAATGATTGGTAAAAGGTTTTTGTTTCTGAATATTTAAGGTTTTCACAATCTCAGATTGCGTTGATAATAATAAATTATATTTTTCTAAAAATAATGGTACATGAAAATGTACTCGCCATTCTAAATATTTGCCCGCTTCAAAGTCATCCAAGGCTGGTTTTAAATCTCTAAATTTTTCAAACGAACCATCTGTTTTTTTGGCAATTACTTGATGTAAATAAGTAGGTTCGTCATATTGAGCAATAGCCTCAATTTTTGCCATGTCATCATCACTAAAATCAATTTTCAGAGCCGAACTAATTTGTATTTTTCCAACACGTATGTCTTCTATTATTAGCTTATCAACAACTTCTTGTGGTTCTTCATAACTTACCCCGAAATGACAAATATCAAAACACAATTGAATGTGAGTACGAATAATTTCCTGGGAATCTGATTTAGAAAAACCTTTATTCATAAAATGTTTTTCGCCCATCGGCAAGAGGATATTTTTGTACCAAGCAATAAACTCAGTGGAATTTTCTAAAATTCCATCAGGTTCTGGTTCAATATCAAGATGAAGAATTTTGTTAGTTGTATTCTTGATAATCAATAAGTTATCAAGTACTGAAAGGATATTTTGCGTAGCTGTTTTAGTGGCTTGCATTAATTCATCAGAATTATTCCACCAAAACCGATATGAAAGTGGGGAGGTTGAGATTCCGCCTTCGGTCATGGTTTCGGGCAGTATTTTAGCCAAAATCTCAAACATTCTGTTGGTATAATCCACTCTTGATTGAGTGGTCCAGTCGGGGGCGTGAACTTGGTCTTTTACCACCACATCATGGAATCCGCCATAAGGAAAACCATTCATTGTGAAGACATAGCAATCATTTTCAGCCAACCATTTTTTGAATATTTCCAAGTTTTGAGATTCTAACAAATCAATACTCGCCTGATTAGCAAGCCGTAACCCAATACCCATTGGCGCATCGGGGCAAACAGCTTTTTTGATGTCAGGAATATTTTTTTTTAGTTCTGAAAAATGTTCTTGCCAGCCTTCGCCCGTATGAATGTTGGAGCAATAAGTAAGGTGTCCGTATGGGGTTTTCATGGATTGGTTTTATGAATTTTACAGATATTGATAAGTTTTTTCAGATAAATTATTTTCCTTGATAAAATCCTTTTCCCATTCATAGTAATCTTCAGGGAGTTTATAACTAATTCCATTTCCTTGTCATCCAGTATTTAAATCCATAAACTATTGTCATTGCCCAATGATACTCATATTCATGACTTAAAAACTCAACATCATTGTAAGAAGTTGGAGGATGTTTATACAGAAAGGAGTATCCCATTTTGATTGTGGCTTCTTCTAAACTTAATTTTGCATACTTTATAATAGCACCTTTCACTACTTCACAGTATGTATAATAATTTAAAATTACCTTATCATTGTCCTCTGGATAAGTAAATATCATACCATCTTCAATTTTCATGTTTTCTAAAATTAAATACATCTTACTATCATTTTTTCATAATCACAGAGGAATCATATATCTTTTGAATAAATTAAAACAGGCAAAGAGTTTATAAAATTCTTTGGTGAATACGGAAGTCGTCCTTTTGAAGGACGACTTCCGTAAATCTTCGTATAATCCTTACAAATCATAACTGAACGTTTATTGTTTTTGCCTATCTTTCAATATATCCACTGCGTTTTTTACTAAATCAAAATCAATTTCATGTACTTCAATTCCTTTACCCAAAGACTGTAAAATAGTGATAGTCAGTTGTCCGCCGAGGTGTTCTCGGAATTCATTGAGTCCTTTCCTAAGGTTGATTTTATCGTTTTCGGCTAAGGCTCCGTGATAAGTTTTGAAGCCTAAGGTTTCCAAAGTCGTCAAAATTCTTTCCAGTTCTTCGCCTGTAAGGTTGTTTTTCAAGAAAGAATAAACTGAATCTAAGGCAATTCCGATGGCTACTGCTTCACCGTGACGGATTTCAAAATTGGTCAAATATTCTAATTTATGAGCCGCCCAATGTCCAAAATCCAAAGGACGAGCCGAACCCATCTCGAAAGGATCGCCACTTGAAATATGTTGAAGATGCAATTCGGCACAACGCACAATTTGCTTTTGCATTGTCGCTTCATCATGCTCTGCAAGGGCTTTGGCATGGATTTCTAACCATTCAAAAAAGGCTAAATCTTTGATTAAAGCCACTTTCAAGGCTTCTGAAATGCCAGAACGCCAATCTCTTTCTGAAAGTGTTCTCAGAAAATTGACATCATTAAAAACTGCAACGGGAGGGGCAAAAGTGCCTAAGAAATTCTTTTTATTGAAGAAATTAACGCCATTTTTTACTCCAATACCCGAATCATTTTGCGATAATACCGTTGTGGGGATGCGAATATGTTTCACGCCCCGATGAGCAATGGCAGAGGCATATCCAACCATATCCAAAAACGCACCACCTCCGATGGCAGCCACAAAAGAATGACGGTCAATACCGTTATTATCAATGGCTTCAAGGGTTTTGGATAAGTATTGAGGGTCATTTTTTACTTGCTCTCCACCTACCAAAATCAGTATCTCAGAAGATAATTCTATAGCTTGTTGAGATGCGAAATATTGCCTAATCTGTTCCTTCAAATGCGGATGAGTTGAAGCTACGCCTTCGTCAATCAGAAACAGAATTTTTTTACGAAAATCAGTATCACCGTATTGTTGCAAGAAATCAAGTAAAGTAGTGTTTTCAGGTAAAAATAAATTTTCTGTAAAAATAATATTATACGAAAATTGCACCTGAAAATTTTGATGGAGTATGGTCATTTTTGGAATCGTAATTAAAATACTAAGTTACTGCAAAATACTTCCCAATCCGCATAGAAAATGGCAGTAAAATTAAAACACAAATTGCCACCTGCCAGTTTCCCGAAGCGGCTACCCAAGCGGCATCCATTACAATTAAGGATAAAACTCCAGCCTTGACGGCTCTGCCGATATTGCTTCCGATGGGGGAAGTAATAGCTTGGATTAATGGACTGAATATCAGAAGGATATGTATTAATATAAATAAAATTGCTAAGCCAATATTTCCCAAAGAATAAGCTACATATCCTTGAAAAATACTAACAAGGGCATACAAAAATCCTGCAAAATAAAGGTGATTTTTATTGCCCCCGTGAACTTCGCCACGGCTAATCATCGTGATAGCGGAGATATAGATTACAGGCACAATGCTTACCCACCACCACTCATACACGGATGGATTGATGATGGAGATTCCTAATAATAAATTCACACCTCGGCAAAGTCCCATATTGATTGGTCCGAAGAGGTTATTGTGTTTTCCGAAACGGTCGTAAAAAAGGGCTAAAATGCTGATGATAATTGCCAAAAAGCCACTCATTGAGCTAGCCATAAAAGCGGTAAAATTCCCGATAAATAATAGGGTAATTCCTAAAATAATGGCATTTTGCTTACTCACTTTTCCACTTGGGATTGCTCTCTCGGGGCGTTCGATGGCATCTAATTCTGCATCAAAAACGTCATTAAAAACAACACCTCCGCCATATAGGCCAACGGTGGAAATGGACAATAAAATAGCATTGCCCCAAAGGAAATTGTCTGCGGTAAAATTCAATCCTGCAATCGCCAGTCCCGCCAAAATGTCCGCAATAGCGGTGATTAAATTAGCAGGTCTCATGAGTTGTAAATAAGATTTCAATTAATTTGGATTTTTAGGAAATTACCATCGAATTTTTATCTATTCTTGGCTGTTGTCCGCCTCTGAGGATTGTATTTCCGTTAAATTTTAGGTTACGGTCAATTTCTTTTACCATCTCAAAATCTTCTACATTTATCTGTCCACTTTGTGCAAAGGCAGTAATTGCATTTTGATAGGTTACCAATCTAATATCTTTGTCAGAAATGCCTCTGATTTTCATTAATGCTGCTGTTTTAGGCACTGCTAAAGGGTCTGAAATGCCCCAATCTGCAGCAGAATTAACCATTATTCTTTCGGAGCCATATTGTTTTACGATTTCTACCATGCGTTCATTTCCCATTTTTGTAAAGGGATAAATTGTGAAAGCGGCGTAAAAACCCTGTTCCAAAACACTTTTTACAGTCTCTTCATTATTGTGGTCTATAATGACCATTTGTGGGTCTAAACCATGCTCAAGGGCGATTGCCATACTACGTTCTGTTCCTCTTTTTTTGTCTCGATGAGGCGTGTGAACTTGCACGGGCAAGTTGGCTTCTTTAGCTAATTCCAATTGTAGGCGATAATATTTTTCTTCAGCGGCTGTTTGGTCGTCAAAACCAATTTCGCCAACGCCTACTACGCCTTCTTTATACAAATACAAAGGCAAAACATTCATTACTTGCTCTGCGAGGGCTTCGTTATTGGCTTCCCGTGAATTTAAGCCGATAGTACAATAATGTTTTATACCAAACTGAGACGAACGAAAACGCTCCCAACCCACCAATGTACTGTAGTAATCTTTGAAACTGGATAGTCCCGTTCGGGGTTGTCCCAACCAAAAGGCCGGTTCAATTAAGGCAACTACCCCTGCATCAGCCAAGGCTTGATAATCATCAGTAGTTCGGGATACCATGTGAATATGTGGGTCAAAAAATTTCATGCCTTTAATGTAATCCATGAAATTTTTTTCTACTTGGGTTGCAGTATGCTTTTCCTCTGGCGAACCCTCAAAATGGGAAGGGTTTTGAGGAATATTGTTTTCTGTTTGGCACATATTAAAATAATTTTACAACCCTCCCAAGGGTTTTGAACCTTGGGAGGGTTTAATATCTGGCTTTTGTTTCTACGCTTCCAAATCTTTCCACGACAAGGCATTTATATCAAAAGCCAAATCTCTCTGTTTTATAACCAATAAATCTTTCGCCTCTGGATTATTGGTCTCTTTACATACCAATGTAGCTGCCTGTTGGTTTTGGATGTTTTCTGAATCAAAAAGTTTAGCAATATCTTCTAAAATCGATGGTGTGATAAATTTGCTGACTAATCGCCAGACTTGCGGAGGAATTGTACGGTGGGCTGCCCAACGTTCATGGGCGAAATCTGAAAGAATATTAGCTAAATCTTGATTGGCTCTTTCGTGCAATTCTTCAATAAGATGGATGGGTTTATCATTAAAAATACATTTTAAAACTAACTGATTCCAAGCAGATTCTGAAAAGTATTTTGCAGGATAAGAATTATGAAAGGCAATAGCATCAAAAACAGGTCCCATATTCGACCGAACTGCTTCCGTAGCTCTATAAAGCCATTTTTCTGGATATTTAAGGAATGGAAGAGCAGTATAAAGCGCTACGGCTTCGTTGATTTCTGCAGTTTCAAAAAGTGTTTCTATGGTTTGGCAATAATCGTCTTTGGTCTTGTTCTGAACATTTGACAATAACAAAACTCGTACAGCTCGATCAAGCGTCCAGATTTGTTTGCCATCTTTCGATTTTGTCTGGCATTCCGATGCGGTTTTCGGTTTGGGCGTTCCGTATTTTGGTTTACTAACAACAGACTTTTCTAAGACTACCTCCACCTCTTTTTTGCTAATAAATCTGGGGGTTAGCACAAAAGTCTTTTGCAAGGCTTTGTTGTCTTTTATATTCTGACTATCAAGCCATTGCAATTCCTTTTCACTGGCATTGCTTTCTATAATATGAGCAAGTAAATTATTCAAGGTCTTTAGATTGAAGATGTGTTTGAAAATATCCCCAAAGATAATTACGAATTCTCTAAAAATCAGTTAAACCTGCCATATATGCCAAATTCGCCAATGCCTTTTCATATTTGCTCTTCAAAGACTCTACTTTTGTTCGCATCTCTATTAGCTTACTTTCACGAGTATTAATTAAGAAAAGTGTACTTTCTCCAACGTCAAATTTTCGCTGCTCACCCTTTACCATAAGCTCCTGATTTTGAGTTGCTTCGGTCTGAATTTGTAATTGTTTTTCGTAGTTTTTTACTTCGTTATAAGCGGCATATACTTCGTTCAAAATTTCTCTACGAGTCAGGTTTAAATCATAACCAGTTGACTGTTGTTTTATTCTGACTTGCTGCAATTTTCCCCGTTCTTTTCTCAGAAATAATGGCATGGCAAACTCAAAGCCTAATTTGTGATTATTAGGCGAAAAAGAATTTATATAATCAACATTAGGTTTATTAACAAAACCATCCGCAATAAAATTAAAATTAGCGTTAAAAATAGGTTTCAACATTTCTTTTCTGAAACGTTCTTCAATTTGTAATTGGTCAATTTTTACGTTAAGTTTCTGAATTTCAGGATGTTGATTTCTTGCTTGACTAATCAATGATTGTAAAGTAGTTTCATCAACTTTACGAATAGGTGCCAGTGGTGGTTGTATATCTTCGGGTAGTTCTAAAGGCGTTTCGTTGGCACTCCAAAGAAAATTTGACAATGCTAAACGATTATTTTGTAACTCAACAATTGCCTGTTCCACGGCTACTTGTCGGTCTTGAAGCGTAATTTTAGCCTCCACTGAATCAATGGTGGCTTGCTCACCCACTCTGGCACGCTCACGGGTAGCAATAAAACGCCTGTCGGCTAAATCATAACCTTCTCTAATCAATTTTAATTGTTGAAAAGAAAACCACCAATCCCAGTAACTTTTTGTTGCGTAATATATAGTTGAGATGATTAGTTTTTGTCGTTCGGCTTCGGCATAATTTCTTGCTAAACGTGCCTGTTGCAAGGTGTTACGACGTGCATCAATAATCAAGCCTTGTCCTATCGGAACGCTCAAACCCGCTACATAAAGTTGCGTTGATTCTTCTTGTAAAAGTTTATTTCCAGTATTCCTTTCATAGCCTAATTTAAAATCTACGCCCGTCCATGTAGGAATTTTTAAGATATTTTCCCAGCGGTTATAATAATCATCGCCCTTGAATGCCTTGCGATCGAAATAAGAAGTCAATTTCGGATCAAATGCCCCTTTAGCTTGCATAATTTCAGTTTCAGCATCACGAGGAAAAAGATTCGCTTGCTTGACTGTGGGATGATTCTTTAAAACTAAACTCTTAAAATCTTCATAGCTGAAAGCAGTTTGAGCTGTAGATTTAAAAGATATTAAAAGTATTAAAAATATTATTAATTTATTCATTTTCAGAGGTTTGTAAATTTTTCTCTTTTTGAAGGCACTATTATTTTTCAAATTTTCTTACATTAATCGCTTAACAATGAGGAATAATTTGATTAATAAAGCCAAGTATCAATAACACAATTTATTTCTTTTCAGTTTTCAAAGCAGCATCTGGCTCTTTCTTTAAAGTGGGTGGAAAAGCATTCAATTGTCTCCATATTTCATACCATACAGGCACATCATCCAACATTACCCAACCAGCTACCCCCGAACCCATACGTAATTGTTTGGGCCATGGTTGTTCACCATTATCTGTTTTGGG
>JANPIG010000623.1:0-5265 GCA_031424875.1 Cytophagales bacterium | reverse complement strand
TTTCGGCGGACGGAAACCTATTGAACATTTGTAAGTAACTCAACATCAGTAATTTATATCAGCAGACGTTCGGGCGGAGGAGTTTCAAAACCCCCACCTGACCACAAGCCCTGTTCGTTGGCGGTAATGCAAAAAATAACCAAACAGACAATAATGAAGCAAATTTTACTAACTGCACTGACAATTTCAATGCTTACAAGTTGCGAATTCGTAAGCAACACTTTCAAATATAAAGACACCACAAAAGAATTTTCACAGGCGTTGATAAAAGAAGATTATAATAAGTGTATCAGTTTCATGGCAATGGAACATGAAACAACTAATAAAAATCTTAACATTGACACTTTGAAAATGGGTTTGGCAAATTTTAGACAATCCATAGTTAAAAACTTTGGAACAGACTTAGAATATTCATTTATGAGTTCTGAGAAGAAATTTTCAACCGAAGAAGGAGAAAGTACACCACCCAATACGACAGTTGTTTTCGTTGAGTTTTCAAACAAAAAGGAATTTGGAGTTTTGAAAGTATTATTTGACGACAAGTCTAACAAAATTATCAACATTAAGACACTTGAAGTAAAAGAACCTATACCTTCAATGGCATTATTTTGGTTATTTGGACTAATTGCTATTTGCGTGCTTCTTTTTAATATTTATGTGATTAGGCAAGTCAAACGTAGTAATTTTAAAAAGAAATGGTTGAAATATATTGCAATTCTATTTTTTAACGTACCTGCATTGACATACAACGCTGTGAGCGGATTTTCATACAGTCTTTTGAGTTTTCAGATATTTTTTGGGTTGACTTTTAGTTACATGGGATACTTAAATTCCACTTGGACATTTGGAATTCCGCTTGGTGGACTTTACTGGCTCTGGAAATTGCGACAACGAAGCAACTTGACAGAACAAATTATTACTCAAACTGGACAACCTAATACCGAGGACGGAACAGAGGACGAGTAAAATGCACTACCGCCAACATAGTATTGTGGCAAGTGGGGGCTGACGGAAGTTATTGAACATTAGGAATTCTTTTGTACTTTTGTTTCGGCGGACGGAAACCTATTGTACATTTGTAAGTAATTGAACATCAGTAATTTATATCGGCAGACGTTCGGGCGGACAAGCATTGAAGCCCCCACCTGCCACAATACTTTTTCGTTGGCAGAAACCGTAAAGAAAAAAAATCAAAACATTGCCACTTTACGACATTGCCCGAAATGACGACTTGTTAAAGAGAGCGATTTTAAAATTAAAAAGGATTATCTGATAGTCAAAGAGTCTAATATTCTCGTCAAAATTACTCGTTTTTATAAATTTTTGATGACAAATTCTATCACTTTTCAGCCTAAATTTGGGCGTACAGATTCTGATTATTTTTTGCCCGTAAGAAAGTTGGTGAGCAAAACGGCTTCTGCCAACAAAGAGTTAATGATATGGTGGGCAGAGGTAAGTCATTGAACATTAGGATATTAAGTAACTTTTGTTCCATCGGAGGGAATGCTATTGAACATTGGTTTTTAATTTGAACATTTGTTTATAAATTGGGCGACGGTTACGGGCGAGAGGATTTCAAAAACCACCACATCATCAACCCTCGTTCGTTGGCTGCAAATTTGTGGAAACACTCTGCGAATGCCTTTTACCTGACATGATGAAAATAATACTATCGCTTGTTGCCTTATGCTTGACTTTTTCTATAAACGCTCAAGTTGTTGATGAAAGAGTTCAAAATAAGATAAACAGCTTAAGACAGACCAATGTCAACACTTTCTTGATTTACTCACTTAGTTGTAATGGTGGACTTATCCCTTTGGACACATGTGCATATGAACAGACACAATATTTGTTTTGGACAAAAAACTTAAAGACATATTTAAAACGGTTCGACTATTGCAAAGATTACAAACCTATTCAGCTTGACACATTAAATCCACTGAACTTTTATTTCGCTAATAAATTACTCATTGTAAAGGAGGTAATCAAACAGCCGACATACTATGTAGTTAAAAAAACTAAAAAAGGCATTGACACAATTTTAAACACAATAACTGTTGACCATTCATGCTACCACAAGTTCGACTTCGTACTTAACAAGGACATAACTACAAAAGTCATCGACATTTTTGACCTTAATTACGTGAAGTTTGACAATGGGAAGAAGAACATTTATTACAGTTACAACCAGCGAACTAAACAAAAGAAGCTAATAGACATTGTATCAAAGATTCTTGACAGTTTAAAGCGAGACAATAAATTTGAGATAGAGTAAATCTGCAGCCAACATGTCCTTTTGGCAAGTGGGGCTAGCGGAAGTGATTGAATATTTGGAACTTTAATAAACAGTTGTACTAAGGCTTAGCAGAAGGAATTCTATTTCCCCACCTGCCAAAAGCCCTGAACGTTGGCGGCAATTTAAAAACCACACAAAGACCACATTAACAGTAATAAATTAATAACATGGACATTAAAAGAATTGAAGAAAATTACCAAAGAATGTCGGACGACCAAATCATCAAAATTGCTACAACTGATGCTCGTGGACTACGACCAGAAGTTTATGGAATTATCGAAAATGAGATTAAGAAACGAAATCTCAATCCCAACATTTTACAAGGTGCAATTGCACAAAACAAAGAACATTCATTAGCAGAAGTAGAGCAATATTCAAAATTATTAAGAGATTTACCTTGTCCAATATGTGGAAATACTCATGAAAAACTTAACGGTACGATTTCTCATACTGTGAAAAGTTTTATCATTTTTACAACCTACGGAACAGAACCAACAATCGCTTGTCCCGACTGTTTAGACAAAAAAAATGACGACGCAATTCTTTCAACTGCATTATTAGGGTGGTGGGGAGTTCCTTGGGGATTTTTCAAGACACCAATTTATATTTACAGGAACTACAAAGCAAAAAAAGACAATAGACTTGACACTTCTAACAATACGTTACTTTCATACACATTGGGCAACATTGGAGAAATTGAGACTTACAAAGACGATAAAGAAAAACTCAAAGATATAATCAGCCGACGAAAATAAACTGCCGCCAACATGGGTTTGTGGCAAGCGGGGGCTGACGGAAGTTATTGAACATTAGTAACTTTATTGCACTTTTGTTTCGGCGGACGGAAACCTACTGAACTTTTGTAAGTAACTCAACATCAGTAATTTATATCGGCGGACGTTCGGGCGGACGAGTTTCACCCCCCCCACCTGACCACAAGCCCTATTCGTTGGCAGCCATTTTAAAACGACACTTTCCAATAAATCAAATTACATGAAATACAAATCTCTTAACAAAAGGTTTAAAGACCAAAATCCCAAAGAAGTATTTGCTCATTTTCCATACAACGGAATAGCAGGTGAAACATGGGAAACCCCATTTGCGAAGCTTGCTCATATTGCAAAATCAGAAGAATGGGATTTCAAAAGACAGGAATTTAAAAGCCAATATGAAAATCAATCATTCCCAATATTGACAAACTATTTGAACTATACTTTTTTGCGATTACAAGACGAAGGGAAAATTAAATATTCAAAAGAAAAGGACAAGGCTTGTTTTAATACTGGACTACAAACACCAAGAGGAAAGGACATTTTTGCATCATTCTTTAAGAACAAACAAGCAGGAGAACGAAGTCAGCCAGATTGGACACTTTATGCGTTCTGTGATTCATATTCGGAAAAATTAGAACCCTTTCATCCCCTACCAGAACTTGCTAAATATATTACAGAAGTAAACGACCTTGTGTTCAATACAGAATATAGCATTGAACCAAATCTTGACCATTTTTTAAAACATAATGAGGAAAGACTTCCAGAAGTTTTGCGTGGTAATTTACGAATGGCTGAAAATGTAATTAATGGTTCAATTCAATCATTAAAAGGATTAATTCAACGCAACTACAAAATTGCAATTCCACACTGGTACGATAGTAAAATACAGTTGCTTTTACCACTTGTTTTGACAAATGACGAAAGCATTGCAGACCTTGCCTTAGTAGTAGATAGGGATGATGTAAGAAAGATTTATAGAGGAAAGACAATTTTATCTATGGATATGGCTTACGTGGATGCACGATTGATTACAAAACCAGCAGATGAATGGTTAAACCCCTAAAAAAACGGCTGCCAACATGGGTTTGTGGCAAGTGGGGGCTGACGGAAGTAATTGAACATTGGGAATTTTATTGTACTTTTGTTTCGGCTGACGGAAACTTTTTAACTTTTGTAAGTAACTCAACATTAGTAATTTATATCGGCAGACGTTCGGGCGGACGAGTTTCAAATACCCCACCTGCCACAAGCTCTGTTCGTTGGTGGCTATGCTAAAAAAAAACTTTCCAATGACAAACCAAGACTTTCAAACATTTGCGGACAATTACACATCAGCGGACTTTGACAGTATTAAACTTGTGTGGAATGGCAAATATGGAGCAGATTTTGAAGATAAAAACTACAATTTCCGTACTCAACTTTCAGAATTTTTAGTTCCGCAACTTGACACAGTAAAACTTGAATTAGTCCGTGACATCTATTGCGAAACTGGGAAATCGTCTGAAATGATTTTTGGAATTTATCTTAAATTTCATCTTTTTGCTCAACAATTATTACAACGGGGCGGGACAGAATATTTGTTGGATTACATCAGAGGAGCATCTCACACAATGGACAGTGGAGTGAGTTCGGGAAGAATTAGTTTAACAAAAGAGCGAGCCGTTGAACTTTTGACATATTTTGACAACAAAAAATCGACAACGACAGACAAAGAAGAACTTCGTTTGTTGAACGATTATATTAGAAATAGACTTGAATATCAATGCAAACAAGCGAATTAACAACACTTTTCAGACCAGTTGGACCAAAAGAACTTGCTAAAATTGAGCAATCGGGTTGGACAAAATTTCCACCTCGACTGCCAGAACAACCAATTTTTTATCCAGTAATGAATGAAGAATATGCAATCCAAATTGCAAGAGATTGGAACGTTCCAGCATCGGGTTCAGGATTTGTAACAAAATTTGCTATTCGGACAGAATATTTAAGTAAATTTGAAATTCAAAATGTAGGTGCAGTAATTCACAATGAATTATGGATTCCTGCGGACGAACTTGAAGAATTTAACAACAATATAGTTGGACAGATTGAAGTAACAAAAGAATTTAGATAACGGAGGACAGCAACACGGAGGACAAAAAGTACAGCCACCAACATGGGTTTGTGGCAAGTGGAGGCTGACGAAAGTTATTGAAC
>JANPIG010000622.1:0-1699 GCA_031424875.1 Cytophagales bacterium | reverse complement strand
AGCCTACTGCCGTTGATGATACTGCAATCACATGCGGGAAAGTAAATAAACCCCAAATACATTAAAAAGAAAACGCCCTTTATTCAAAAATGAGTAAAGGGCGTTTTGGCGTTTACTTGAAATATAAGGATAATAAATATGTAAAATATTTAAACCGAGTTTAGCTATGAAATATTTTGTGCCTTTAATTTTAGATATACTTTATAATAAATTTTGAGTGACTATATATTGGCATATTATTTGAGTATTATTTTACGATATCCTTATGTCATATACTGACCCATGAAAAAAACTGTACTCGCTTGCTTTAGCATAGTGTCTTTTGCTCTTTTGGCAGCAGGACCAACTACTCCACGCAAATCTAATGCTCCGAAAAGAATTAAAGCGGATTCTTCTGTTACTCAAATTATTGAGAGTTTTACTACTCGTTTTGCTCCTGATAAACGAACCGCAATATTTCAAATTGATGCATTTAAGCAAAACAATCAATTGATTTTGACTGGTAGAACTAATTTGTTTGGGGCTAAAAGTTTTTTAATAGATCGTCTTAAGATTGATAAAATTCCTGTTGTTGATGAAATAAAAACTTTACCCGAACCCGAATTAGAAGAAAAAGTTTATGGTTTGGTAGAAGTATCAGTATGTAATATTCGTTACTCTCCTAAGCATAGCGGAGAGTTGGCTTCACAAGCGTTGATGGGTACTCCTTTGAGGATTCTCGAAAAAGAGGATAATGGGTGGCTTTTGGTTCAAACGCCCGACCAGTACATTTCTTGGGTGGATAAGGGGGCCATTACAATGATGAACAAAGACCAAATGGAACGTTGGAAAACCGCTTCAAAAGTTATTTATACCCGTGCTTACGGTTCAGCGTATTCTGAAGCTAATTTGGAATCTGGTCTGGTTTCAGACATGGTAGCGGGGTGTGTTTTAGAATTATTGGAAGAGCAAAATGATTTTTATAAAGTGCAATTCCCCGATCTTCGTGAAGGCTATGTATCTAAACGTGAGGCTAATATCTATAATCAATGGCTTGCGGAACTGAATGCTTCAGAAGAAAATTTAGTAAAAACCTCTAAAAGGTTTATGGGTATTCCGTATCTCTGGGGAGGCACATCTTTTAAAGGAGTTGATTGTAGTGGCTTCACCAAAACAGTTTATTTTTTGAATGGAATAGTTCTTCCACGTGATGCCTCACAACAGGTTTCTATTGGTGAAACGATTGATAAAATGGGTTACTGGAATGAACTTAAAGCGGGAGATTTATTATTTTTCGGAGAAAAAAGAGAGGATGGTACAGAGCGTGTAGTGCATGTAGCGATGTGGATTGGTAATGGGGAATATATCCATGCTTCTGACAAAGTGAGGGTGGCAAGCATGATTTCTACTTCAGCAAATTATGATGAATATAATGCCAAAAGATACCTTCGAGCAAAACGAATTTTAAAAACTGGAATGGCTGGAATTGGAGTTTTGAAAGAAGGACTAGTGTATTAGTTTTCAATTGGTGGTTATTAGTTATTAGGGGTAATTATAAATCAACGTATCTAATAACTAATAACCCTTAATGTTTATCTATGCTCCAAAGATACCTTTCACTTTACCCCAAAGGCCAGAAGCAGCTTCCTTTGCTTCTTCCAATTTCTCTGTAGCAGCCTCTTGAACATCAGCTAACTTCTCCGCTGCTTCGGCTTTTAAT
>JANPIG010000621.1:0-2154 GCA_031424875.1 Cytophagales bacterium | reverse complement strand
CGAAGGCATCTGCGGCATCTGCGTTCCAAAACACAATTCCAAGTTTGAAAGTTTATGATACTTTATAGCACCAATCATCAAAGTCCTGATGTGTCGTTGGAAGAGGCAGTTTTTAGAGGATTGCCACCTGATAATGGCTTGTATATGCCTCATGTCATTCCGACTTTGCCAGATTCCTTTTTTGAGAATATTGACAAAATGTCGATTACAGAAATTGCTTTTGAGGTTTCGAAAACATTATTAAGCGATGACATTTCGGAGCATGATTTGAAAGTGATTGTTGAAAGAGCCATTGATTTTGATGCTCCTTTGGTTGAAATTGAAGAAAATACTTATGTTTTGGAGTTATTTCATGGACCTTCGATGGCTTTTAAGGACTTTGGAGCAAGATTTATGGCTTCGTTGATGTCGCATTTCTTACAAAAATCTCAAAAAGATATTCATATTCTCGTTGCAACTTCGGGCGACACGGGTGGAGCGGTTGCACAAGGTTTTTACAAGACTCCTGGCATTAAGGTTACGATTTTATACCCTACTGGTAAAGTTTCCGATATCCAAGAAAAGCAATTAACGACTACGGGCGAAAACGTCACGGCTTTGGAAGTTGATGGTACTTTTGATGATTGTCAGGCTTTGGTGAAAGCGGCATTTTTAGATAAAGATTTATCTTCAAAATTTAATTTAGCATCAGCTAACTCCATCAATATCAGTCGTTTAATTCCTCAATCGTTTTATTACTTTAATGCTTTTGCAGAATTGAAACGCCAAGGGAATACCAAACCTGTGGTATTTTGCGTTCCAAGTGGCAATTTTGGCAATTTATCGGCAGGATTGATTGCTAAAAGAATGGGTTTACCTGTAAAAATGTTTGTGGCAGCAACCAATGTAAATAACGCTGTTCCAGAATATTTAAAATCTGGCAATTACAGTTCAAAAACATCGCAGGAAACTATTTCAAATGCAATGGATGTTGGGAATCCTTCCAATTTTATTCGCATGCGTTTGTTGGCGGGTGATGCTCATGAAGAAGTAGTCACGCATATTACGGGAGATTTTAGTGATGATTCTGACACTCGTAAAGCCATGAAAGATGTTTTTGACCGTACTGGTTACGTGATGTGTCCGCATACTGCCGTGGCTTATTTAGGTTTAAAATCTTATACTGATTCCTTGAACGAAGAAGTTGCGGGCGTTGTACTTTCAACGGCTCATTACGCTAAATTTTTAGATGTCGTTGAAGAGACTTTGGGAACAAAAGTTAATGTTCCAGAACGTTTATCGGCTTTGTTATCGAAAGAGAAAGTAGCAATTCCGATGAGTAAGGAGTTTGTTGATTTTAAAAATTACTTATTGTCTTGATTTATAGATAGTTACAATAAAACAAGCCCATTTTTCAGTTGAGAAATGGGCTTGTTTTTTGTTTTTCTAAAATTGAAACGGCTTTATCTCATAAAAAAATAGACTTTAAGCCGTTTCGATATAGTTGAGATGGCTTAATCTCATAAAAAAAGTGAGATAAAGCCGTTTCAACTTTTGAATTTCATTATATTTGTCTTCTAAAATTATTAAAAAGACTATTCATGGAAAAGATTATTGGACGTAAGGAAGAGACAAAAATTCTGCAATCAGTTCTTGATTCTAAAAAATCTGAATTTGTGGCAGTCTATGGGAGACGAAGAGTTGGTAAGACCTTTTTGATTCGAAATGTTTTAGGAGATTCGCTTACTTTTCAGGTTACAGGAATGGGGAATGTAAACCTTACACAACAACTTTCTAATTTTCATGTTGCCTTACAAAAACTTCAACCCGATAATCAAATTCCACAAGTTAATAATTGGCTTATGGCATTTCAACAACTCAGTAGCTATCTCGAATTGCATCCAGCAAAAAAGAAAGTTCTTTTTATTGATGAACTGCCTTGGTTTGATACCAGAGGTTCAGATTTTATCCAAGCCTTGGAACACTTTTGGAACAGTTGGGCTTCTGCAAGAAATGACATAAAATTGATTACCTGCGGCTCTGCGGCTTCCTGGATGATGAATAAACTTATTAATAATAAAGGAGGATTACACAATCGAATCACCAAAAGAATTCGTGTTGTTCCTTTTATGTTGAGCGAGTGTGAGCAATTTATTCAAAATAACGATTCTGTTC
>JANPIG010000620.1:0-6725 GCA_031424875.1 Cytophagales bacterium | reverse complement strand
TGAAGGAAAAACTTACTTTTCAATTACGGGTTGTATTCCCCGAAATCCTTCTAAATTTTTCATAATTAATTTAAATTAATAATTTCTACTTTTTGACCCTCTGAAAATCGTTTTATTTGTTCTAAAATATCCTCCATATTTTCTTTAATCAATTTTTGAAAAATTTTTAGCTCTTTTTTTGATAAAGAACTTTATTCAAAAATTTCCAAAGTATCTAACCATATTTTAGCTGATTTGCTTCGCTCACTCTTAGTATTGACAATATGCAAATGTAAGCTTTCTGTCAAATCATAAGCGCAAAAGAAAAATATTAAATTTTTAAAAAGGGCTATTTTGGGCATATTAGAAATTTTTGATTATCAAATATACATATAAAACTATTTCTTTCCCTTCATCAAGGCTTTTCTTTGAGCCTTTTTATCATCTTTTTCATCCAAAACAGGCTTATTTTTCTGTTCATTTTCTTCTTTCTTCAAACGGATTTGCTTGGAATATTGAAAATAAAACAAACATCCTACCGCAAACATGAGCCAAGAATAGTGATAAAAAATCTTGTTCCAAAAAGTGGGTTCAAGCCCCGCAGGAAGCCCTGCACGGAGATCTAATATCCAAATAATAAGGAAACCCAGTGCGGCAAAAAGGAGAAGTATTTCTTTTTTTGACATAATTTTTTAGGGTTAAGGGATTCAGGGTTTTGGGAATTATGGGTTTTAGGAGATGGAAAAATTATTTTTCTTCATATTATCTTTATTCAGTCCCTAAACCCCTAAATCCCTAACCCCCTAATCCCTAAAACCCCTTATCTCTCATTAACTTAAATTCACGATAACGCCTAATGATTGCCATGATGAAGCCTAAAATTAGAATCAGTGTTCCAATCCATAACAGATTGATTAATGGCTTTTTGATGGCTTTCAGTACCACATAATCTCTTTGAGTTGTATTGATGGCGAAACTAAATTTGCCCGTTTTGGGGTCAATATTAGTGAATCTTGCTCTAATGCCTACTTCGTCAGTTTCGATAGGAGGTGTTGCCATCATTCCATTTCTAATTACGAAAACTGGCTTTACTTGATACTCAATAAAATCCTTGCCCATGACCTTAATAGTGGCTTCCACTGCTGCATCTCCTGCTCCTAAGGGCTTGCCTTCAAAGCTTTCAACACGCTTCACATTATCCAAAACTGCTACATAATCATTTAAGAAAAAAGTATCTTTAATGGCAACCGTAAAATTTTCAGTCTTGCTCCAAACCCTTTCATCCAAATCGGGAGCGAGGGCTACGTATGAGTACAAATCGCTTCCTAAATTACGCTTCAAGGCAGGCGAAACTGAATTGCCCATTTTCTTATTTACCTGAAAACGTGGATAAAGCGTAGTTACTCGTCCTGCTTTATCTCTAAAATCAATTTCATAATATCTATTTTCAGGAAAAACGGGCAATGTATCGCCTTTTGAATAATATTTCTTGCCACCTTGTTCAATATCTTGCAAAGCCACGGCATGAAAATCGTTCTCAATAATTTCTACTTGATTAGGACGAAGATATTCTGGTAATTCACGTCCTTCCAAACGTACACCCTTGTAAGTGAGCGAGTAGTCACTCATTTGTAAAGGTGTATTTAACCATAATAACACGTTTTCTTTGTTCTCTTTTCCTTCATTATCGGTAAATTCTTTCACAGTATTTGAAATCGCCATACCCGAATTATTGATAGAAACTACCTTTGAATATCCCGAAGAAAACAAAATTCCCAAGAGCATCATTGCTACCCCAATATGAGTAACTGCCCCCCCCGAAAGTTTGTAATTTCCTTTGAAAATATTCGCTAAAATTGAGCCATTAGTAATGATGGAAAATATTCCTGCGAATAACAAAAAGATATAAGTTGGTGAGGCAAAAAAGTCTCCAACTTGAGATTTCATCGTAAAATAAATTACGACAAATGTCAAAATCAAAGTTACTAAAAGAGGCGTAAGGAAGAATTTGAAGAAATTTTCTTTCTTGATTTTTTTCCACCAGATAGATTGCCCAATACCTGAAAAAACGGCAATTCCTACGCCAAACCATAGTTGAAATTTGGAGTAATAAGTAGGAGCATCGCCAGGAGGAGCCAATTTTGATACGAAACCCAGTGCCTCCACAATTTTATTATAAACTGGCAAAGACGTAACGGTAATAATTTGAAAACCAGCTAAACAGAGTGTAGTAGCACCCATAAAAATCCAAAACTCACGGCTATAGGTGGAGACTTCTTTTTCGTCCGTTGGGATTTCTTTCCACCTTAAAATTAATAAAACGATGGCTATAATTAAAAAGAAAAATAAGTAAATTAGTAGCTGTCCAGACAAGCCTAAATCTGTAAATGAATGAACCGAAGCATCACCCAATACCCCACTTCTGTTCAAGAAAGTAGAGTATAAAACCAAGATAAAAGTCGCAACAATCAAGATGAAAGATGTACGAAGTGCGGTCTGACTATTTTTATAAATAATCATACAGTGAATGGAAGCCACCAAAATTAACCACGGCACATAAGAGGCATTTTCAACGGGGTCCCAGTTCCAATATCCACCAAAATTGAGGGTTTCGTACGCCCAATAGCCCCCCATGATAATACCCACGCCCAAGACCAATCCCGATACCAAAGCCCAAGGCAAAGCAGGACGAATCCACTCACGGTATTCTTTTCGCCAAAGACCCGCCATGGCATAAGCGAAAGGAATCAAAGTAGTAGCAAAACCCAAAAACAAGGTTGGTGGGTGAATTACCATCCAATAGTTTTGTAGTAAAGGATTCAAACCTCTACCATCCTCAGCTATAAAATCGGGTTTCATTGCCCAGATTGGTAACTCGGGCATGGCTTCTTTCATCAATAAGAAAGGCGATGAACCGATTTTTAGGTCAATGACAGGTAACACTACGCCCAAAATCATCGAACAAAGGAAAGTCTGAACAGCAGCAAAAATCGCCATTACGGGTGCTTCCCAATGTTTATTGGTGTTAATAAGAATTACGCCCAAAACAGCGTGCCAGAATATCCACAAAAGGAAACTACCCTCTTGCCCTTCCCAAAAACAAGAAATGATATAATAAACTGGCAAAGCTCGTGAAGAGTGCGACCATGCGTAATGATATTCAAAATAATGGTTGTAAATTATTGAAAACAGTACCGCAATTACACCCAAAACTGCCACACCATGCGTGTAGAAGGCATATCGAGAAAAGCGTTTCCAAGATTCTTGTTGGATTAAATTAGCGGTTTGTACGGATTTGAAATAGCCAAAAGTAGCCACCACCGATGCCACAAACGACAAGATGATGAACAAATGACCAAAATTTCCAATGGTTGTATGAAGCATTTTATTTTGGGGGTTAGGTATGTTTTACCTAAGTTTTATTACAATAATCAGAAACTAATATAAAGATTTGAAGAGGGAAGAATTTCTAAGGAATTGATTGTATAATTGTTTCTACTTTTTTAATTAGTGAAGGAATTTCATTTTGAATAACAGCCCATACAATTTTGTCATCAAGTCCAAAATATTCATGAACAATTACATTTCTAAATCCAATAATTGTTCTCCAAGGAATGGTTGAATTTTCTAAATGAATATGCTCTGAAAGTCTATTCGAAGCTTCTCCAATAATTTCTAATTGTCTAACAGACGCATTTAGCATCATCGAATTCTCTGAAAACTCATCAAATGTAACTCCATTTACATATTTGATGATTTCTTTTGCTGCTTCTAAAATATGTTGCAATCTTACTTTATCACCAAGTCTATCTTGCATAAATCAATTCTTTTTCTTGTTCAATAAATGGTTTTATAAATTTAGACAATCCTCTTTCTGAAACTAAATCAACTTTTCGAGACAATATATCCTGCAAATCAAACTGCATCTCCACAAACCCCAAGCCAATTGATTGTGAATAATCTAATTCAAGCAAAATATCAATATCACTCTGTTCATTTGCTTCTCCTCTGACATAAGAACCAAAAAGATATGCTTTCAAAACAGGTTTATTTTGAAAATAATCTGAAATTACTTTTCGATATTTTGATTCTAAAATCATTGTTTTCAAAAGATTAAACGGCATTTTGTATGTAATCTAACCTCTCAATGAGGTTGCATTATGACTGTTTCAGAGGCTTCTCCACTTCCTTAAATTCCACTTTCCCATCCTGATATTTTGAAGGACATTTCAAGAGAATTTTATCACATTTGAAAACATCCCCTTTCATACTTCCGATGATAACGATTTGTTCGGCTTTGCCCAAATCTTGTGGTTTAGGAGCATTATATACTACTTTTTGTGAACGTCCTTTGTTATCAGTTAACGTAAATTCTAAGTGATTGGCATCAATGGCAGGATTATACATCAAGTCCATTATTTCGCCAGCGGCATCTTTTTTCAATTTGCCAACTACGTGAACTTGGTTATTATCACCTTCTTTTGCCATGTTTTCAGCCACGGTAAAATCTGTGTACGTGCTTGCTTCTGTACCTGTAGAAACAAGAATAGCGACTGCAATAGCAATCACAATGAGTCCGAATATATGTGTTCTTTTCATGGTTTTTCTAACTTAGCTAATCTTCTATCTAAGTTTATTAAGTAAACAATTATTCCTGCAAAAATGGTTGCAACCACCGCCACAACTACATAAATTCTGCCATCGGCATATAATTTATCAGCCATTTCGGGTTCTCCTGCAACGTTATCTTGGGCAAAAATACTCGCCGAGATGAGTAAGAATGTAATTAGAGAAAATAGTTTTTTCATATTATATTTCAATGATAAAGTCTTCAAAATTGTTTTGGTATTCTGTTAGGTCGATTTTTTTATTTGTTATTTTTTGGTTCTTGAAAGTCAGTCTGAGTGTAAGATTATCTTTGTGAATAGAACCCAGAGATTGAGTTTCAAACATATCAAATAAATCATTTTGACGAATTATAATAATTTCCTCCCAATGATTTAAATGTCTCACAACAAAGATAAAATGATAGCCCTTTGTAATATCTGACAGTTATTTTACAGAAATATTAAATTGAGCAAAAAAACCTTCCTTTTGAATTTTAGATTGTGCAGCTTTTACTTGTATTCGCATTAACCGACCCGTTTCATGCTTTACTACAAAAATATCATCTCCTTCATCAACTTCTGGAATCGCCACATTCCATGACCTCAACAGAAATTCAGACATTACAAAAAGCTGTCCAGCACGCCCAAAATACAGATGATAATTACTCATTGAGTGTTAAAGTATTAATAATATCGTTTGTAAAAGGATCAACAAAATTGATTCCTTTGAGTTTCTTCAAATCTTCTTCATTATCTAAACCAATCAAGGCGGGTAGTATGAAACGTTCTAATTTTCCATAAAATTTTTCAAAGCCACTCTTTAAATCATAATCTACCATAATTTGTTTGGCAGGATGTGCAGCATCGCCAAAAACCCCTTTAATTGTTCTGATTTGAGAGGGCATTAAACTAAATCCGTACCCATCCACAGATTTACTGACATATACTTTTAAATTCTCCATAACTTAACTATTTTGAAAACGTTGTTCAATTTTTCTGAATCTCAATTTCAAATCTGTAATCCAAAAACCTAAGCAAATCCAACCGATACAGGCTGGATAAAAAACGATTCGCATGGTGTGTTCAGTATCCATGGGTTTAAAGCCTGGATTGCCGCCACTACCTGGATGAAGCGAATCCGTCATTCTTGGAAGAATTATCAGTAAAGGAATCAATAATGCTACGGCAAAAATATTGTAAATCGCTGATATTCTGGCTCTTTGCTGTTCATCATTGAATGAACCCCTCAGAATGATATAAGCAAAGTATATCAACAATCCGATGGCAGCACCATTCAATTTAACGTCATTTGTCCACCAATCTCCCCACGTATATCTTGCCCAGATACTACCCGTTGCAATACCCACGATTCCGAATAAAATCCCAGTATTGGCATATTCAGCGGCTTTCGTATCAAGATTCAGTGAAGGTTTACGAAGATACTGAACAGAATTCCACACCGACATTCCCAACATGGCAAACATTGAAAACCACATCGGTACGTGAAAATACAGATTGCGGGCGGTTTCATGCAAAACGGGCTGACGAGGAATTACCCCCAGAAACCCCCAAATCATTACATAAGTCAATGCCACTACGGCTAAGATTTTATACCAATTATCTTTCATTTTTTTATACATTAACTTCTCCACAAATAAGGAAACAATATCACACTCAAAACCAACACTATCGCATCAATTGCCAATAATGTAAAAACTTCATCCATGCTATTGCCTCTATCCAAGCCATCCAAAGCATTTTTGGATATTTTCAAAAGCATTATCAACATTGGAATGATAATGGGAAAGCTCAAAATTGCCATCAAAGTAGCATTATTTTCTGCTTTTGAGGCTATTCCTGCTACCATTGTGAGGCTACTGGCAAAGCCAATTGCCCCCAAAACAATACTCATCAAATACATTCCAATATCACCTACTGGATTTCCCATAACCACAGCATATACCCCAAAACCTACCAACGCTAATATCAACATTAAGAGGGTATTATATAAAATTTTGGAGATAATTATCGCTACAGGGTTCGCCAAAGTATAGTAGTATAATTGTCTTCCAAAACGTTCTTGAGTAAAACTTTTAGCAATGGCATTAGTTGCTGTAAACAAGAGAATTATCCAAAAAA
>JANPIG010000619.1:0-6227 GCA_031424875.1 Cytophagales bacterium | reverse complement strand
GCTAAATTTAACTTAGATTTACTGACATTTTGTAGCCGCTATATCCGCTTTAAACTGTGCTCGTTGAGTGGATGTTAAGCCGGGGCAGCTATCTAAATATTTATTAACTGCCACCAAATATGCTTCACAATTAGTCTTGTTAGGAGTAGTTGAAAAAACAGAGGCTGCGTTTGAAACCAAAGTAGCATTGGCATTACAAGCATCTGCAGAAACAACCGCTTCATCTTTTTTACATCCATAGGAAATTAATAAGCCTATTGTAATAACAAAAACGGAGATTTTGGGGAAATTTTTCATAACGATTGATTTTTAAAAGTTTAAGGTAATTTGACCTTACAAATTTCTAAATATAAACGTTTTAAATATATCCCATTTATTAAACTGTTATTACCATTTAATAAACTGAAAAGTTTATTGTACAAAAAAGCCAACAATTAGCCTTATCAATGTCGGCTAGTTCCTGTTAATCGGCTATTATAACTTTACTTTTATATCATTACTATCTCAATTTCATTTGTTAGAAAATATTTTCATCAATTTTTATCGTAAATAATTCCTTTGGCAGATAAAAGTGTATTTTTCATTAATGATACTATCGTCATCGGTCCGACACCTTTGGGTACGGGTGTAATGTACGAGCACTTTGGAGCAACTTCATCAAACTTCACATCACCTTTTAAAGCAAATCCAGATTTCTTTGTTTCATCCTCTATGCGGGTTAATCCCACATCAATCACTACTGCACCTTCTTTAATATATTCAGCTGTAATAAATTCTGGACGCCCCAGTGCCGCAATTAAAATATCTGCTGAGGCACACATTTCTGCTAAATTTTTAGTTTTTGAGTGAGTTAATGTAACCGTGCAATTTCCTACTTTATGATTTCTTTGCATCAATATAGACATGGGCAAGCCGACAATCTGACTACGACCCACTACTACGCAATGCTTACCTGAGGTTTCAATATTATACCTTTCCAATAAATCTAAAACACCTTGAGGAGTAGCAGAAATGTATGCGGGAAGTCCCTTTGCCATCCTTCCAATATTGATGGGATGAAAACCATCCACATCTTTTCGTGGGTCAATAGTTTCCATAACTTTATCTGGATTTATGTGTTCTGGCAAAGGCAATTGAACTATTAAACCATCCATATCATCATTATTGTTTACCTTCTGAACCTCTCTCAAAAGCTCTGATTCAGAAATACTTGGCTCGAAACGAAGCAAAGTAGAATTAAAACCCAATTCTTGACATGATTTCACTTTGTTGGCAACATAAGTTTCAGAAGCACCATTATTTCCTACTAAAATAGCTACTAAATGAGGCGTTTTTTCACCTTTTGCTTTCATTTCAGCTACTTCACTGGCTATTTCTTTTTTAATCTCATCGGCTGTTGCCTTACCGTCAATAATTTGCATGGTTGTGATTTTTTTGGTATAATTAAGATACAAAATTACGTCTTTATCTCAACGATTCAACCACTTGTTTTACATATTTAATCGTAAAATCAATTTCATCCTCAGTAGTATATTTCCCCAAACTGAAGCGAATGGATGCATAAGCCAAATCTTTGTCAACACCTATTGCTTTCAACACGTGCGAAGGTTCTACTGAAGCAGAAGTACACGCAGAACCACTTGAAACGGCAATATCTCTCAAGGAATCTAACAATTTTTCGCCATCAATATTGCCAAAAGAAATATTGGTAAGGTTAGGCAAACGATTCTCAATTGCACCGTTTATGCTAGTCAATGGAATATTTTGGAGAATGTTTCTTTCGAGTTCATCTCGTAAATACTTAATATTTTGAAAATCAATATTTTGAGAGATATTACATGCTTCTCCTAATCCGATGATTCCCGTAACATTTAAAGTACCTGAACGAAAGCCTCTTTCATGTTTTCCACCATCCATCTGGGCTATCATTTTGGAAGCTTTTGAGTTTCTATTCACATACAATGCACCAATACCCTTAGGAGCGTAAAGTTTGTGGCCTGAGAAACTTAATAAATCAATATTATCCTTGATTATATCTACTAAAATTTTGCCAATCGCTTGAGTAGCATCCGAATGAAATAGAATATCATGTTCATGAGCTAGTTTTCCAATTGTTCCTATATCTTGAATTGTCCCAATTTCATTATTGGCATACATCACAGAAATCAAAAAAGTATCAGAACGGATAGCATTTTCAATTTGACTAATACTGATTAATCCACTTGAATTAGGTTTTAAATAAGTAACCTCACAACCTTTTTTTTCTAAAGCAGAGCATACATCTAAAACTGCCTTATGTTCTGTTTGTAGTGTGATAATATGTTTTTTGAATGGATAGAACAATTCGAATAAACCTTTGATCGCCAAATTGTTTGACTCAGTGGCTCCACTCGTAAAAACAATTTCTTTTGCCCGACAATTCAATAAATTTGCCACTTGTTCCCTCGAATTTTCAATAGCTTCTTGGGCTGCCCATCCATAAAGGTGAGAGCGGGAAGAGGCATTGCCAAAATTTTCGGAAAAGTAAGGCAGCATTTTTTCTAACACCCGTATATCAACGGGAGTAGTAGCATTATAATCAAGATAAATTGGAAATTTCATTTTTAAAATTGGTAATTATCGAAAAAAAATAATTGGACAATTCGGTAGCAATCCAATTTGCTTGTATTACTATCAATTTGGCAATACCTCAATAAATATTTTTTCGTTTTACTCATCGTTTTATCATGAACATTTTTTAGGAATTAAATACCATAAATACTATTTACACGCTTGAAAAGCGATAGAAAACACCTAATGGTAGTTTTTTCTGGAAAGTATCTTCTAAATATAATTCTCCAAATTCATGATTTTTCTTTTGGTCGAAGGAGCATTTTACTAAATTTTCAACTATCAATGAGGAGAAACCCATAGAGTACATATTGATAATAAGGAAATAATTTTCTATATCTAAAATTTCAGAAACGGTTTTCAACAATTCGTTGATTTGTTCTTCTAATATCCAGCGTTCACCATCTGGCCCACGTCCGTAAGCAGGGGGGTCTAAAATGATTCCATTGTATTTATTACCTCTTTTCGCTTCCCTTTTTACAAATTTCATAGCATCTTCTACCACCCACCGAATATTATTCAAACCACTGGCTTCCATGTTTTCTCTCGACCATGAAATGACTTGTTTGATAGAATCTACGTGGGTTATGTCTGCTCCAGCTTGTTTAGCTGCTAAAGAAGCTCCGCCTGTGTAGGCAAAAATGTTTAGAATTTTAGGAGTCTCGACCGGTAGAGCCTTGATTTTTTCTTGAATAAAATCCCAATTACAGGCTTGTTCTGGAAAAATGCCCACGTGTTTGAAGGATGATAGACCCAATTTGAACTGCAAATCCAAATCGTCCGTTTTGTAATTCATAAACCAACGGTCTTCCATTTGTTTTTTCACCACCCATTCCCCCTTTTCTTGCGAGCCTTTTTCTTTTACAAAAGTAGCATGAGCGGTTCTTTCCCATTCAGAGTCAGGCATGGATTTGTCCCAAGCAGCCTGTGGTTCTGGTCGGCGGAGAATATATTTTCCAAATTTTTCTAATTTCTCGAAACCTCCAGAGTCAATTAATTGATAGGCAGACCAATTTTTTGGTGTTTCAGTTTGTATGTAATTATTCATAAGTCAAAGTTATTGAGATTTTGGGCAACAAAAAAATCCCCAAAGAATCATTCTTAGGGGATTTTTGAATTTTATTCTCTAAAACGAAACCTTATTCAAATAAAACACATTTCGTTTCCCACCCTCTTGATCGTTGTTAATCTTCTGATATCCGGAAGCTATAAAGTAATTATTATACCAAAAATCAATATTATCAGAAGTCGTTTGTTTTACTTTATCGCCTTGCATTTGCGTATCAATTGGTCGAGGTTGGGTATTTTCAACCACCTTATCAGCTTGAATTACTTTTGTATAAATCTGTCCTTTATTACTATAGGAAAGCGTAATATCATCACCTTTAATGGAGGCTTTTACTTTCTCGCTAAGTTTCTGTTCTTTCACATCCTTCAATTCAATACTATTGTCCCAAAGCAAATTTCCTTTTGTGTCAAATGCTGCTACAATTGCATGCGTATAAATCCAACCATCAAACACTTGACTATTGTTATAGTTACGATTGCCGTAACCCCAAGGCGAGTAATAAGAACTAAAGGGTGAATACAAACCGTAATTTCCATAACCCCAGCGATAAGGATTATAAAAAGAACTGTATGGACTTCCCCAACTATTCCAACTGTTTCCAAAACCGTAAGGACTGTTGAAATTATTAAATTTATAGTCGGCATAAAAAGCCTCGGCAACCATAATGTATTTATCACCTTGTTTGATAATATCATGAACTAAAAGGCGATAATCTAAACGCAAGTCCTCACCTTTTTCCTTCTTATCTTGAATCTTCTTCTCTTGCTTTTCACGCTGTCTATCGGTCATGAAATTAAAAAAGTTTTTAAATTCAGTAAAACTGTGAAATTTCACATCAGTTGGTTCATTATCAACGAGTTTAGTAAAATAAATTCCTTGCGAAGTAGGTCCACGAGAAGAACCTATAGAGTTTTTATGTCCATAAGTTCCGAACATTACTTCCGTAGAATCTGAAACTAAACTCATTCTGCCGTTCATCATAGCAAATTCATTGTCAGGATTTAGCACGAACTGAGAGATCATCTTACCGTCTTCGTCAAAAGATTTCATAACCAATTGATAATTTTTGCCACGTGTACCTACTGCATACGTTACGTTGACAAGATTAGTAGTAGTGTCTAATTCCATAGACTGAATCTCGGCGGAACTTTTCAAGGCACTTGGCAAAACTTTGGTTTTGCGTGCTTCCAAATTCGTAAATAAAATAACAGGCTGGGCATTTACAATACCTCCAATAAAAATTGAGGAATTAAGTGCTTGAAATTCTGACACTTCCATTCTATCTACGGACATTATTTGATACTTCTCAATAAAGCCTGGACCAATATTTACTTTTACTACTTCATACACATTACTTCTATAACGACTAAAAAGTAAATAAAGATTTTTGCCATCATAAGCACTTTTCACATAATCTAAGGTGGCATCAATCGTACCATTTACCGTCCAAAGTTTATCTAAGTTCGTATCAAAGCGGGTAAGGGTATAATTGGTTTTATTGATTTGATTCAAGACTAAAACGCCTTGTTCGTGCAGGGGAATAGTAAATATCTCAGTATTGCTACTATTAGCAAGCGGAATTTCAACTCTTCTAACACTTTGAGCTTTAGTAAATGTAATTCCTACGATAAAGGATAAAACAATTAATTTTAAAATTTTCATATATGTTGATGGTTAAATTAAGAATTTATATGTTGAATTAGAATGATAATAAGGGAGAAATAATTCAACAATCGGTAAGCCGAGTCTCTCAAAATCCAACATTTTTTAAGGATGTGCTAAACCAATAATTATATCAAACTCTTCTGGTTTTATTGCCCCTACAGATAGCCGAGACTGCTTTATCAATGAAATATCTTTCAAACGTTCATCTGCTTTAATTTGTTTAAGCGTAACCGATTTTGGAAATTTTTTGATGGGTTCCAAGTCCACTACTACCCAACGATTATCATCTGTTGTGGGGTCTGGATAGGCTTCTTTAACTACCTTGGCCAAACCAACCACCTCTACACCTTCATTGGAATGATAGAAAAAAACTAAATCATTTAACTTCATTGCCGCTAAATTATTGCGGGCTTGATAGTTACGCACGCCATCCCAAGTGCCTATACCTTGATTAACGAAATCGTCCCAAGAATATTTGAAGGGTTCTGATTTTACAAGCCAGTGATTCATTTTTTAAAAAGTTAAAGGAGTTATAGCAGTTAGAAAGTTAAAGAGTTAGAATTGGGAGAAATTAGAAATTAAATCAGTTTTTTATTCCTTAACTTCAGTAATTTTAAACTCAACAACTCATTTCAAAACATTAGTGAAAGCATTTTACGATGGATTTCTTCATTCTGAGGAAAAAATACTCCACTTACTTTATTTTTAGTCAAATTATCCAAAATAGCAGATTTTTGATCTGCAAAAATATCTGCTTCAGAGAGTCTGATTGGTGTATTGATGCTTTGGCAAAATGCTTCATAGGTATCAATAAAATCCTGTGCTTTTTTGCCTACGCCTAAAACTCTTTGAGCCATAAAATTTAATTTTGATTCTATTTCTG
>JANPIG010000618.1:0-6886 GCA_031424875.1 Cytophagales bacterium | reverse complement strand
TTTTGTCAAGGTTATTCTGTTACTCTGAGTTCAAATTTGAATCCAAATAGAGCCTTATCATTCCTAAAAGCTAATAGTCAATATGTAACCGTTCCTCATAGCAGTAGTATCAATCTGGGAACTACTGCCACCATGGAAGCATGGGTAAATTATTCAGGCAGCAATAGTGCCATTATAGACAAAGGAGATTATGATTTTTTGTGGTCACTAAATGCAAATAATAATGCTGCGAAAATGGGTTTTTACCAGAAAAACACCAATTCCTGGATATATTCAGCAGTTGCTGTTCCTCAAAATACCTGGACACACGTAGCCATAACATTAAGTGGAGGCACACTAACATTTTACATTAATGGTGTTGCTTCAGGGTCAGGTTCGGTGATATTCCTGCAAGATACTGGTGAAATGAATATTGGCAGACAACAACCCAGTGCTTGTAAATGTAATCATTTTAATGGTACTATGGACGAGTTGAGAATATGGAATGTGGCAAGAACTCAAATTGAAATCCAAAACAATATGTATAATTCTGTGTCCAGCAATGGGGCAGGTTTAGTAGCCTACTACAAATTTGATGAAGCTTTAAGTACTACTATATTAGACGCAACCAGCAATGGGAATAATGGAACTTTGATAAATAATCCCACAAGGCAAACACCTTCAACTTCACCACTCAACGCAAGTTTGTCAGTAGTTTGGTCACCAGGTGGAGCGACAACAGAAAAAATTATCGCTTCTAATACTGGCACCTATACTGCCTCAGTTAATGATAAATATGGTTGTGTGAGTACTGGAAGTGTTGTTGTTACGAGCTTGATTACTCCTCCCACGCCAACTCCGCAAGTTTATGATTATTACACATCCGCTGGTGGCAGTACATCACTCACCGCCACGGGTTGTGGCACATATACCTTAAATTGGTATAGAGCCTCCGTAAATACCTTAGTAACGATGCCCATTAGTCCAACTTCAACAAACAATTATTACGCAAGATGTGAAAATGCTTTGAATAATACTACCTGCCTGAGTCCTGCTTCTGCCAATGTAACGGTAAACGTTGGAGATTATGTTAATAGCATCATTTCTGGTAACTGGGAAAGTACCAACACTTGGACACCAAGCCGAGTGCCTTTGCCAACGGACATTGTAATCATCAATAATCACACGGTAACGATAACCAGCAATGCCGCCAATGCTAAGAATATAGAATACAAAAGCGGGGCAACTTTGAAATATTTGAATGCTGCGGCTAAATTGAAAGTGGGATTTTAAAACAAAACTTACCTCCATGAAAACATATCAACAAAAAGGCAATACTGCCCTGTTAATTATCGACCATAAGACCTCTAAAAAGGTATTGATCAATAATGTTATTTTGCTGAAAGGAGATATCAATTATACCATTCTTTATTTAGAAAATGGTAAACAAAAAGTAGTAGCTCATTCCATAAAATTTTTTGAACCTTATTTGGTCTCCAAAACCAAAGCGGGCCAAATCGGAATTAGGCTCGTTTTTGGTATATACGTTGAGTTCTTACGCTGCACTGGCAAACTTCAATTGACTAATTTTAGTCATATCAAATTTAGGGGTTTTCTTCATACCTAATTTAGTAAAATCGTAGATTCCGTGTAGATTTACGTGTTCCCAATGCACAATCGTTCCATTTCTTAGGGCTACCAATAGTTCTTCAACCTCGGACTGCTTCGTCAATTGACTAATTTGGTCGGATAAAAACAAATAATTCCAAACTATAATGGCATTTTGAATGAGTTGTCTTGCCAAAGTTACCCGCTCTTGCTCTTCTTTCAAACTCACCAAATATTCTTGATTATTGCCAAAGAATACCGCTTTTGAAAAACGATTAACCAATTCTATGTGGCTTAGTTGTAATTCAATCGCTTGTCTAAACTCCCTTTCATCGTAATAGCGAAGGATAAAACCAGATTTGATGATTTTTCCATATTCTTTCATTGCTGCTAAAAACGGGTTTTGTTTGGCGTAGGCATTTAACCGTTTGAAAATGCGGTGAGCTGTTGTTTTACCCGATTTCAGCGTTACCATTAATCGTAAAAGGTCTTCCCGACTGGGCGTTCCCAATTGTCCTCAATAAGTTTTTCATTGATGTTTTGTTCGGGTAAAATGGGATAGTTCAGTCCCTTATATTCTCGCCGTTTGGCGAAGCTATACAGTTGCTGAGACAACAGATTTTTTAACCTCGGAGCGTAACAGATGCCCAATAAATTAAACACCCCAAAAACGGCTTCGGTATAACCTCCCGTATCAGTCGAATGAATCGTTGATTTGACGGGTGAGTTTTTCAAAAGTATGTCAATCACATAGGGAGCTTCTTTCTCAGAAGCACTAATGACTTGAATACTAAAAATACCAAACCGTTCATCCATTCCCGTATTGATTATTACCATTTTATCATATCCTGGGAATTTATAGAAATAATTTGCATTCAGTGATTCTGATTGGACAAAGAAGTTCTGCCCATCGCTGACGGTATGGAGTTCTTGAGCATCATTATGGTGCTGTTCTGGTAAAGCTAAATGATTTTTGAAATTAATCAAGCAGTCATTGGCAGCTTTAAGACTGTCGGGGTTTAGGTATAATTGATTAACTAATTGCAAGGTTGAAGGGTTTATTCCTTTGGAAATATTCGCCATCTTATCCATTTTAATGTTGCACCCCGTCCCCACAACTCCTGCAAAAAGCGTTTCTTGGTCAGGTCTTGTCTTAGCGTGTTTACCGCCTAAATGTTCTATTTCTGATAAATAGAAGGTGTTTTTCTCCACCTCTGAGAGTAAATCAATAATGTTTATGTACTTGGCTTTTGTGAAGAACTGTTCTAATTCTTTTAATTCATCGGGGCGGTCTCTGAGTGGTGTTTCAATCTTTTTATCACCCTCATCGGTAATGGTTAAATCAAGATTTTCTCCCCGTAAATACCGCTGGTTGGTTTTATGATATTGTTGGTCAAGGTCTTCTTTTAACACCTTGATAACGTTTTCATAATTGACTAAATGACTGAATCCACATTCTTCAAGAAGTCGCCCACGGTGCGTTTGGAAATATGTTTTATCCAATAAATAATGCTCAAAAGGGCGATATTGATAGGATTCTTTCAAAACCAATGTTCCATTTTTAAACGCATCAGAAACCGCCCGAAACAACAGCATTCGATAGAGATTTTTGTCAAAATTACCTTGCTCGTTAGTTAAACTTCCTACTTCGGTATCATTGAGCCAAGATAGGTCTTTACTGGGGTGTTTGAGTCGCCCGTTCACCTGAATAAATTCGTCCAGAGCCGTCATTAAAGCCGTTTCTGAGTTGATTTTGTCAAAAGTTAAAGCTCCTAAAATACCTCCAATTCTTTGATTCGTTTTTCGATATTAGGTACTAAAATATTGTAAAAATTCTTCTTCTTCATTCTTATTAACCAACCTATCAAGATTATCAATCAGTTCTTGTTGTTGCTGGGTTAAGACGGCTTGACTTTTAAGAATTACCAAGGCGTTCGTAATTTTTTCCTCGCTATATTGGCTGGGGTCTTCTAATATTCTAATGGCAGATTCTATCTGTTTTTTGTAATTATTACGGTCATTAATCAGGATTTTGGTAGCCGCTTTTCGTTGCCCCTGATTTTTGAAGGTTAAGGCTTGTTGGGTTCTTTTGGTGTTGTTAGTGGCATTGGTTACACTTTTTAAGACGATTTCCACAAAAGTATCCTGCCACATTCTGAACTGATGGGTAATGAAACACAGTAAATATAAATAACGCTCTCTTCCAGTTTTGGTGTGTTGATTTCTCATTTTTAGGGTTCGATAGGCGTAATAATTAATGGCTGCATCGTCAAAATTTAATGCTTTCACGATGTGTTCAACCGTTTGATAGTAAGTTTTCAATTGAGTAAAATACGCCAAACTATCTTTAATCTTCATCGGGCGAAGGCTCTGATTGGGTTTCTTGAAATCGTTGAATAACATTTGATTTGTTTGGGTATTAATTTCAAATATTTCATCCAAATGTTCTTTTATTTTAGGAGTCATTAACTCAGCTAACTTCTTGTTATTGAGTTGATTATACTGATTGTAAGCCGTGGAGATAATTCTACAAAATTTATCATAACTCGGCTTTTCAATTTTATTCTTGCTGAGCCACTGAATACTTTGGTAGAGTACTTTTCTGGGCATCAAGGGAATTTCTACCAGATATTCTACGTGTTTGATAAAAGTATTTTCAGCCTTTGAAAAGCCTTGGTAACTTTGCAAATCAAGTATAATTTGTTGATGATCCAAAGCCGACCGCAGCGAATAGGTTGGCATGGATATTAATTTAGGCGAAACGCCCATTTGCTTGGCAACGAACTCAATATCAGCTTTATGAAAATCTGAGACGGCATAAAAAAATCCGCTGTGCTTAAAATAGCCCCATTGAATTAGGAAGCCTACTTTACTGACATCTTTTCTGAAATCGGGTACTTGTTGCCATAGCTCTTCGGAAAACTCAAAAAAATGAATTCTTTGGCGTTGGTTAAAAACAGGAGGTGTATTGAAGCGTTTAATTTCAATGGGTTCTAATATTTTGATGCGACTCATAAGAAATCAGGGAATTAGAGAAAGAAAATATCGTTCGTTTTAGTGGGTTATTTATATTGTAATAAAGGTACATTGAAAACTATCCTATTCACTTATCTTTATACTATTAAAATACCTTAACAATAAAACACCCAAAAATTATGATATTTGGCTACGTCAGAGTCTCGAAAATGGAGCAACATTTAGAAAGTCAAAAGAGCTTAATCGCCCGTTTTGTGGTGGAACGTAAATGGGTAATTAATGAATGGATTGAAGCGACCGACGCTCGGTAGAAATATCTTCCAGAAAATCAGTTGAAAAGAGAAGAATTACCGAATTATTAGATAAAGTTTCCCACGGTGATACGGTGATAGTTTCAGAACTGTCCAGAGTTGGTCGTTCCATCAAAGAAGTGTTTGAAATTATTGAGGAGTTGATTAAAGTTAAGCAATGTCGGTTGATTTTAGTCAAACAGGGGCTTGACCTTGACCCAAGCAATAAAAACGATATGACCAATAAGATTTTGCTAACGATTTTCTCAATGATGGCAGAATTAGAACGAGATTTCATCTCGGAAAGAACCAAAGAAGGACTCAGGGCAAGAAAAGAGCAGGGAATTATCTTAGGAAAACCCAAAGGAACAATCCAAAAATCAATGTATGACCCTAATAGAAAGCAAATTGAAGAACTTTATCGTTTGGGAGTACCCATTAACACCATTATCAAAACCCATTTGAAGTATGGGAGTTATTTGTCTTTGAAGTATTACATTGATAAGAGAATACTAAAAACTAACGGTTAGAAAATAGTAGATTAAAAATTGCCTGTAAAAAAATCACTTGCAAAATACTGATTTTCAGTTAGTTATAATTTGCTAATTCCGATTTGGCCCGCTTTGGTTTTGGAGACCATTATAGGTCTTTCTAATGACAATTTGTTATGATTAAATTGTCATTTATTCTTGTTTCAATGCAATGTTATCCAAATGGTCAAAATGACCATTTGAATAACATCTTTAATTTTTTACCACGGTTTGCTCTCTCCTATGCTGATGACATTTTTATCCTACCATTGTTCGTTGATTAACCTCTCGAATGATATTAATTATTTTGGCATCATTTTCTGGAAAAACACCGCTTACACGTTGTTCATGGAATTTTGTAAATGGAGGTTCATAGAGCATTTCTGGCTCAATTTTTCCGTTTTTGGTAAACTGATTTATCAACAAATTGATAAATTCAATTTGTTGAGAGTTTAGTGGACCATTTGAGAGAAAAGAAGAAAACAACTCCTTTGCCGTCTCTATAAAATTACGTTTATACGATTGTAAGAGCATACAGTTTAATGATTCAATTAATTTTTGCGTTTTTTGACACGATCTTGAAGATTCTGAAAATTTTGTTATTTTTAAGACTTGAAAATTAGAGAGTGGAAAGACAAGTTATCAGATATTAACCTCCTGCTAAGGCCTTACAATCGCTCACAGGTGATTTTATGAAGATAAAAAAAATCTACGAAGGTCGTGGGAAATTTTTGTCTTTTCTTTAGTTGCAACCATTTTGTAACAAAAAATAATGGTATAGACTTTTCATATAAGTCCATACCATTATTTAAGCATAAATTTCTTACTATTTTTTCTTACGATTCCCCTTTTTCAACTTATCAATTTCTTTCTGTTGTTGAATTACGTAAAGCGTTAATTCTTCAATTTTTTGGAGCAATAACGCTTGTGTTTCAGCAAGGTCAATTCCATTTTCTGTAACATCAGATGTTGAAGGCACGTCGGGAAGATGCTTGTTTTCTTTGATAAAACTTTCTACTTCTTTTAAAGATTTCAATTTGAAAGTTGGTTCAAATACATAATCCGCCCAGAAAGGAGTTCCATTCGTTGCTACACGAACTTTTTCGGTCAAAATACCCCCACTAACTGCTAATTTATAGGTACTTCCCGAAGGGATAGTGATGGATGAATTTCCAACAATGATTCCGTCTGGGAAAGAAATTGGATATTTAACAATAGGGGTTTGAGCCAATGATTTTTGAGCGAAACATAATCCGCAGATAACGAGAAAATAGATTATTTTTTTCATAATATTTGATTATTTTTAAATAATTGTGACTTTAGTTTAAAGTGTCAGGATAAAAACTTGACACCAAACTAATTTTTTAATCCCGAAAGGAATTTTAATCTGAACACTTTATTTGTTATTGCAACCGCCAATCTGTCCCCTGAATATAGCTCCGGTTCGAGCGTCAAATCCAGGTTTAAGTTCAATCAGATTACCTCCTTGATAATTGATATTAA
>JANPIG010000617.1:0-2862 GCA_031424875.1 Cytophagales bacterium | reverse complement strand
CATTACGAATCATTGGTAAAAATGACCATACATTTATCAAAATGAAAAGTTTTCAAAAATTAGCGCTTTTAAATAATGGATAAAACAACACAGAATAGCTTGTTTGAAACCATACTCAATGAGCATAAAGGGATTTTCTTTAAAGTTGCTAAAACCTACTGTAAAGATGAAGATGACCGCAAAGACCTCATTCAAGAAATGATGATACAGGTTTGGCAGGCTTTGCCCAAATATAATGCAGCTTTCAAATTATCTACTTGGCTGTATCGAATTATGTTGAATGTAGCCATTTCATATTACCGCAAAACGGTTACAAAGCAAAGTTATTTTCGAATTATTGATTTTTCGGATCAGGATTTCGCCGATAATCAATTACAAGAACCTAATCTAAATCTTGTGCTTTTGGAAAAATTTATTAATGACCTGAACGATTTAGACAAAGCATTGATAATCTTGTACTTAGAGGATAAAAGCCATGCTGAAATATCAGAGATTTTGGGGATTTCTACTTCCAATGTTTCTACAAAAGTGCAAAGAATTAAAGAAAAACTTAAAGAAAAATTTTTAAAAATAATATAAAAAAATGGAAGATAACGAATTAAAACAATTGTGGGCTTCGCTCAATAAAAAGCAAGAAATTAGCCTAAATATCAATCAGAAACTCTTAGAAAATACAACAGATTTGAGAGTAACATCACTCTTAAATTCAATGAAACCAATAAAAATCGCCTTAATTGTCATTGGTATTTTGTGGGTTGTATTTTTAGATACCATCATCATCAATACATTTGGTGTGGCAAGTCTGTTTTTCACAGCATCAGCAGTAATTCAAAGTTTTCTTACCAAATTAGCGATTGGGGTTTATTTTTATCAGTTAGTTACAATTCGACAAGTGGATATAAGTCAACCGATTATGGTTACACAAGAGAAGATTTCAGCATTAAAAACATCAACGCTTTGTGTAGCACGCATTCTATTTTTGCAATTGCCTGTTTGGAGTACATTTTATTTGCATAGAGCACTTTTTAAACCTGAAAACATATTCTGGCTTATTATTCAAGCAATTGTATCTTTTGCCTTAACTTATTTAGCCATTTGGCTTTTTGTCAATATTAAACAAGAAAACAAAGATAGAAAATGGTTTATATTACTTTTTGAAGGAAAAGAATGGAGTCCTGTTATCAAGTCAATGGAATTGTTGGAAGATTTAGCTGTTTTTAGAGAATAATTAGTAATAGATAAATAATTATTGTTTATCAATAAATATTTATCTATATTTGCATGGTCAATAACATAAGATAATTTTGAACATGAAAACAAAATCCGAAAAAGTGCTTATTTTGATGCAAGTTTTTGCATGGATAGCCATGGTCGGTTACGCAATTGAAGCGGGAGCTAAAATTATTTCAACCATCATTAGCTTTTATAATCCTAAGGCTGCTTTTAATATTTATAAAGGCTTATTTATGACAACGCTTATTTTCATCATCACGCATGTATTTAAAATAGGAGTAAAAATTCAAGAAGAAAACGACCTAACCGTTTAAGCCATGCCTATAATTGTGAACCTTGATGTGATGATGGCAAAGCGAAAAATGTCATTAAACGAACTGTCTGAAAAGGTGGGTTTGACCTTAGCCAACCTTTCTATTTTGAAAACGGGCAAAGCAAAAGCTGTGCGATTTAGCACCTTAGAGGCTCTTTGTCAAGCACTTGACTGCCAGCCGGGAGATTTACTGGAATATCAGAATAAACCAATCTAAACTCAAATCAGACCGTTCATCAAAATAGGACATTTGTCCTTTTTGATGAACAGATGAAGTAGTAAATTTGATAATTCATCATCAAAAACACTAAATTTTTACCCTATACCCAACCTTAACTTTATCCATTACCACGTGCGTATAAAACTGTTTTACATCAGGGTTATCCATGATATATTTTTTTGAAAATTCTTCGTAGTGTTTCATATCGTTAGTATTGACAATTACTACGAAGTCATACGCACCCGTTACATAATAACATTGAACCACTTCATCACAATTATTCATCAAGACTTTGAAGGCATCAATAACCTTAGAATTACCAAGATGAAGTGTTACATCGACGATACAGGTAATGCTCAAACCAACAGCAGCAGCAGATATAATAGAAATATCCGCCTCAATAATTTTGTCTTGACGAAGCCTCTTGAGTCGCCTTTGCACTGCACTGGTGCTTAACCCAATCATTTCACCAAGTTCTTCGGCAGTAATTTTATTGTTCTTTTGAATCTGATTCAATACCTTTTTGTCAAAATCATCTAATTCTTGCATATTTTACCTATTTAATTGAAAAATATAAGTTTTTTTATGCGTAAATGTGGGTAATTTGCCCAAAAAAAGCAATGTTTTGGAGATAATTTTGAGCGATATTTTAATCTTTCTTAACAATTATTTACAAAACAATGAAATCAATTTCTAAAACCATTTTATATTTCACAATCATTTTTTACACGCTTGAAGGTAGATGTCAAAGCAAAAATAATGAGATCAACAATGTTATATTTCCTATTGATAGTATCGTCCAAAAAAAGATGAATGAAACGGGGATTGTAGGCCTTGGAGCTGCAATAATTATAAACAAGAAAGTTGTTTGGGAAAAGGGTTACGGCTATGCTGACAGAGAAAATAAAAGCCCATTTACTCCCAAAACCATCATGAATGTTGCTTCTATTGCCAAAACTTTTACGGGTGTTTGTATTATGAAAGCTGTAGAAGAAGGTAAGGTATCACTGGACGAAGATGTCAATAAATATTTGCCATTTAAGGTAATCAACCCATATTTTCCTACCGAAAAAATTACACTTAGACATTTGGCAAC
>JANPIG010000616.1:0-1746 GCA_031424875.1 Cytophagales bacterium | reverse complement strand
CTGGAAGATGATATTGCCCTTTCTTTGGCAGCTTTGGGTATTCGTATTATTGCTCCAATCCCTGGAAAAGGCACAATCGGTATTGAAGTGCCAAACAAGAACCGTGAAATGGTGCCTGTGAGAATGGTGATTGGTTCAGAGAAATTTCAAAAATCAACGGCAGATTTACCCATTGTTTTGGGTAAAACCATTAGCAACGAAATCTTTATGACTGACCTTGCCAAAATGCCTCACTTATTGATGGCAGGGGCCACGGGTCAGGGTAAATCAGTGGGTTTGAACATGATTTTGACTTCGTTATTATACAAAAAACATCCATCACAATTGAAGTTTGTTTTAGTTGACCCCAAAAAGGTGGAATTAACCCTTTTCAACCATATTGAAAGGCACTTTTTAGCAACCCTTCCAAACACTGCCGAAGCCATTATTACCGACACAAAGAAGGTAGTCCATACGCTCAATTCGCTTTGTATGGAAATGGATAATCGTTATAATTTACTGAAAGATGCGGGTTGTCGAAATTTGAAAGAATACAACGTTAAATTTATAAATCGTAGGTTGAATCCAGATAAAGGGCATTTTTTCATGCCTTACATCGTATTGGTTATTGACGAATTAGCGGATTTGATGATGACAGCAGGCAAGGAAGTTGAACAACCCATTGCTCGTTTGGCTCAGTTGGCTCGTGCCATCGGAATTCACTTGGTTATCGCCACGCAACGTCCATCAGTGAACGTGATTACGGGTACCATCAAGGCAAACTTTCCTGCACGTTTATCGTTTAAAGTTACTTCAAAAATTGACTCTCGGACGATTTTGGACACGGGTGGAGCTGAACAATTAGTGGGTATGGGAGATATGTTGCTCTCAACAGGCTCAGAAATTATTCGTCTGCAATGTGCCTTCGTAGATACGCCCGAAGTAGAAGATGTTTGTAATTTTATTGGCAATCAGCAAGGCTATGATTCTGCATATATGTTGCCCGAATTTGAAGGTGATAGTGAAGGTGGAAACGATAAATCAGACTTTGACCCCAGCAATAGAGACCCATTTTTTGACGATGCCGCCCGACTAATCGTAACGCACCAACAAGGCTCTACTTCGTTAATACAGAGACGTTTAAAGTTAGGCTACAACCGTGCAGGACGATTAATTGACCAATTGGAAGCCGCAGGAATCGTAGGCGTTTTTGAAGGCTCAAAGGCTCGTGAGGTATTGATAAAAGATGCTGATGCTTTGGAAAGGCATTTGAAGGAGCTCTGAAAGGAAACAGGTTAAAAGGAGGAAGGGAGACAGGAAAAGGAGATTTAAACTCTATTTTTCTGTCTCCCTTCCTCCTTTTAACCTTCCTCATTTGCCTCAATAACTCAAAGCCTTCCCCGCCTGAAAAACCAAATTCCCAAACAAATTCAATGTTTTAACAGAAGCATTTATATTCAAAGTAACCACATGACCCGCTACAATTTTGACGGTATCTGTTACGCCAGGCAATCTATTGCCACAATTCCAAACGGTCAAGTCATTCCATAAACCTGTTTTCGTACTCAAAAATATAGCATTCGTAGCGGGACAAACCGAAGTGGCTATAACCGTAAAATTGGTATCTGAAATATCATAAAATTCTGCCGTTGTGCTGTTTGTACTGACAATTTTTATTCTGGCAGTAGCATTTATTGTTGCATTGCTTGGAATTGTTATCGTCTCAGAACCATCATTCGGCGTATTGCTAACTAAGGTTGTAAAGGA
>JANPIG010000615.1:0-16362 GCA_031424875.1 Cytophagales bacterium | reverse complement strand
CCTTACGAACAGAATCTATAGATACTACATTAGTAGAATCAGTTAAAATGGGAACATTAGCAGATTGATTAATTTGCCTACGTTTACAAGAGGTAAAAAATAGTGTTGATGCAAGAAGGAATATTAAGAATTTATTCATTTTTAGGGTTATTTTTGGCTATCGGCTTTTTGTAGTATAATCGAATATTAAACATCGAAAATCACTCTATTAACTTCATTTCGGCAATTTTCTTATCAATTAAAGTGCTGGTGGTTCCTGTAGTTTTGGCTTTTTTCCATTGCTCAACAGCTTTAGTAGTCTCGCCCAATTGAAATAAGACATCGCCGTAGTGTTCTACAATTACACCACTTTTTACTGGTTTCTGATCATTTAAAGAAACTGCTTTTTCCATAAAAGTCTTACATTTTTTGTAATCTTTCATCACATACAGCACCCATGCGTAAGTGTCTATATAAGTGGCATCATTGGGGTGTTTTTCTACTAATTTTTGTGCCAATGATGCTGCTCGTTCCAATTTTTCTTTGCGTAAAGAAAGGAAGTAACTGTAATTATTGAGCACATGGTCGTTGTCTGGATTTTCCTTTAAAGCAGCCTCATAAGCATCGTCTGACTTCTCATATTTGCTTACGCTATTGTATGTATCGCCTAAGAGCGCATAAATATGTTGGGTCAAATCAGAGCCTTCTGGAGCTAATCTGCGGGCTTCTTCTAATGATTCGAGGGCTTTGTTATGATTCCGTTTTTGGTAATACGCCGAACCATTCAAATACCAAAATGCGGCTTGATTTGGAAATACCTCAATGGCTTCTTCGCTATGAACGATGGCACTATCTACTTGCTTCAACTTGAAATCCATATTAATAATATTTGCCCAAACTTCATTGACTGATTTATCCAATCTGGCAGCTTTCACATATTCGTCTCTGGCTCCTTTCTCATCTCCTTTTTGCATCAGTAAATCTCCGTAAATAGCATGAGATTTTGGATCGTTTGGACTTTGTTTCACCAGATTTTTTACCAAATTAAAAGCTGTTTCTTTCGACTTATCGTCTTTTATCATGGCAATATAACCCATCAAAATTCTGGCTTTCGTATTGGCATCTAAGTTGGCATCGGCAAAAGCTAATTCCAATTCACGATTACATTTTTCCATATCACCTTTCTCTTGATACAACTGAGCCAACATCACATGAGCTTGTGCATTATCAGGATTTACTTTTAGTATTTTTTCAAGATATGGAATCGCTTGGTCATTCTTTTTATTAGACATCAAAAGTTCGGCTTGATCAATGCTATATTCAATCTCTTCGGGGTCTGAGGTTACTAATTTTTCACCTTCTTTTACTGCCTCATCCACTTTACCAACCTTCATCAAAACCATCTGTTTTTGGCGAGTAATTTCCTCACTCACGCCCATGATTCGCTCGGCACGGTCATAGGATTTTAGAGCCTCATCATACTGATTATCAAATATATAGACCGCTGCTTGTTCCAAATGATATTCAGAACGAGTAGGATTTTGAGCAATTAAATTTTGATATACCCTTGCCGCTTCTTCATACTTACGTTTGCGTACATAAAGGTCAGCTAAGAGCTCTCCATAGACTGCATTTTCGGGGTCTTGCTGAACTGCTTTTTCAGCGTAAAGAATGGCATTAGTTTCGTCTTTTAATTTTTGGTAATTATTGGATAAAGCATAGAAAATACCACCATTATTAGGCGTAATTTCAAGGGCTTTCAGATACGGTGGAATGGCTTTTTCATAGTCTTCCATCATATAGAACTTCATGCCTTCGGTGAAATGGGCTTCAGCTTCTTGGAGTTGCGAAATGGTGGTTGCGTCCTTCTTTTTACCATCACGTTTTTGAGCAAAAATATTGGATTGGATTATCAGAAGAAAAACCAAAGGGAGGAATATATTTTTCAATGTAAAATTCATCGGAATCAGTGAGTAATTACAGCAGGCGGCGTTCCGCTTATCAGTAAACAGTTATTAGTTTACTACACAGATAAGATAGGAATGTTAGTTTTTTTAAAATTATGAGAATAATTTCTCTATCCTCCCTCTCATTTCTATGTGGTAGTCAATATTATTTAACGTTTTTTACTTTGTAAGTTTTAAGGTTTCTTAATCAAGCTAAATTAACCTTACTAAAATAGTAGATTGAGTGTGTATTTTTGCAGTAAATTATGCTTTTACTTTTTAGCACCTACACAAAGAATCATAATTTATATCAAAGTTAGTAAAAATACCTTTAAATGATTGAAATAAGGTATTTTCAGTAAAAATTATTAATAAAAAATTATACCATCATTAAACGAACAAATTTATTGATTGGTATAATGTGAAAATTTCAAATTCAGAAACATAAAAAATGGAATCATTAAATGAAGTGATGCTTCAAGCTGCCGAGGCATTCAAGAAGTATCGTAAGGTGTCAGGAAAAAATAAAGCTATATTTTTGAGAGCCATTGCCGAAGAGATAGAGGGTTTAGGCATGAATTTAATCCAAACCGCCATGCAAGAAACTAACCTGCCCGAAGGACGACTTTTGGGCGAGCGTGGACGTACCGTGGGACAACTCCGAATGTTTGCTAATCTATTAGACGAAGGCTCATGGGTGGAAGCAAGAATTGATACAGCAAACCATGAACGCCAACCAATTCCTAAAGTGGATTTACGTAAAATGTTAGTCCCAATTGGCACAGTGGCAGTTTTTGGGGCGAGCAATTTCCCTTTTGCTTATTCAACAGCAGGTGGAGATACGGCTTCTGCATTGGCGGCAGGTTGCCCTGTAGTGGTGAAAGGACATCCTGCCCACGCCCGTACATCAGCAATGGTGGCAGAGGCAGTTTTGCGTGCAGCCAAGCGTACAGGTATGCCCGAAGGCGTGTTTGCACATTTGGACGGAGGGGAAGGTTTTGAAGTTGGAAAAGCCCTCGTAATGCATCCAATTACTAAAGCAGTCGGTTTTACAGGATCGTTTGGCGGGGGAAAAGCCCTGTACGATATGGCGAATCAGCGTCCAGAACCCATTCCAGTTTTCTCAGAAATGGGAAGTGTAAATCCAGTAATTTTGATGCCCGAAAAAATGCGTGAAAGTGCTGAGAATGTGGCAATGAGTTATGCCAATTCAATAACTTTGGGCGTTGGGCAATTCTGTACCAATCCAGGATTAATCTTCGGAATTGACAATGCCGATTTAGCAAAATTCATGGATGTTTTATCGGATGAAATTGAGAAAATTGCTCCCGCCACGATGTTGAATGAAGGGATTTATAAAAATTACGAAGTCAAAAAATCAACGGTTTTGGGAGAAGATGAGGTAACCAAAGAATCTGAATCCAAAATTGAAAAAACCTCCTCTATTCAAGGTACGCCCACAATTGCTTCGGTTGATGCCACCGTTTTCTTAAAAAATCCAACGCTTCATCAAGAAGTTTTTGGACCCTTTTCACTGATAATTAAATGTAAGGATTTAGTACAAATGGAAGAAGTATTAAGTCTTTTGGAAGGGCAACTAACGGCAACGCTGATGGCAACGGAAGCAGAATTGCAAGCCAATGAAGAGATTGTGGATATTCTCAGAAATTTGTCGGGAAGGTTAAATTTCAACAACGTTCCCACGGGCGTAGAAGTATGTTTTGCGATGCAACACGGCGGTCCATTTCCATCTTGCACGGATAGCCGTTTTACCTCTGTGGGACCCGATGCCATCAAGCGTTTTGTTCGCCCAGCCAGTTATCAAAGTTTCCCAGATAGCCTTCTGCCAGATGAATTAAAACACGGCAACCCCTTGAATATTTGGCGAATGGTGGATAATGAGTTTGTGAAGTAAGTTGGTAAAATAGCCCGCAGATTACGCTGATTCCAAGGAAACGCCGATTTTCGCAGATTTTTATTTATCTGAGAAATCTGCGTTTCTTTTTAATAATTTTAAGCGTTATTTTTGTAGAAATATTTTTCATAAAATATAAAGCCATGACACAATTTACACTTACAGTACCCGATAGCCAATCTGCTTTCATAATGAAAGTGTTAAAAGCCTTTGATTATGTAAAGGTTGAAAAAAAAGTTAAAATTAAAGACCCTCTCTTATCAGTTGAACACAAGCGTATTCTTGATGGAATTTCCGAGGCTGTGGAAGAAATAAATTTACACAAGAAAGGCATAAAAAAAATGCAAACTTTTGATGAAATGATTGCTGAATTTAAGGAGGAGGGACTTATACCATGAAAGTAAATTCATCTCAATTCTTTAAAAAAGAACTTAAACCATTAATTAAAAAGTACCGTTCTCTTATCTACGAAGTAATTGAACTATCGGAATCTTTACTTGAAAACCCCATTTAAGGGGATTCCCTGCCGTTAAGTTGTTACAAAATCCGCCTTGCCATTGAATCGAAAGGAAAAGGTAAAAGAGGTGGGGCAAGGGTGATTACGCATTTTCATATAAAAGATGATGAGATTTATCTCATATAAATTTATGATAAATCTGACCAAGAAGATATTTCAGACAAAGAATTATTGAGACGTTTAAAAGCCTTAGATTTGGCGTGAACGTAAATTATATGCAAAAAAGAAAAATTGCCATTCTTGGCTCAACGGGTTCGATAGGTACGCAGGCATTGGAGGTCATCGAAGCGAACTTAGATAGTTTTGAAGTTGAAGTCCTAACTGCTCAAAATAATGCCGATTTATTGATTGAACAGAGTATTAAGTTCAATCCAAATTGTGTAGTTATCACCAACGAAAGCCTTTACGACAAGGTTTCAACGGCTCTTTCGCTTACACACGTAAAGGTTTATGCAGGAATGAAAGCGGTAGAAGATGTCGTACAAATGGATTCGGTAGATATTGTTTTGACCTCAATGGTGGGCTATGCTGGACTTTTGCCAACCATCAAAGCCATCGAAGCGGGTAAACATATTGCCCTTGCCAACAAAGAAACCTTAGTTGTAGCGGGTGAAATTATTACAAAACTTGCTCAAGAAAAAGGCGTAAATATTTATCCCGTTGATTCTGAACATTCGGCAATTTTTCAGTGCTTAGTTGGGGAGTTTCATAATCCGATTGAAAAAATAGTCTTGACGGCTTCGGGAGGACCTTTCAGAGGAAAGCAACGATCTGATTTAGAGCAAGTTACTAAAGCCCAAGCCCTTAAACATCCCAATTGGGTAATGGGTGCAAAAATCACAATTGATTCTGCCAGTTTGATGAACAAAGGCTTGGAGGTGATTGAGGCAAAATGGCTTTTTGGCGTACAAGCCTCTCAGATTGAGGTAGTTGTGCATCCGCAATCCATTGTTCATTCGTTGGTACAGTTTGAAGATGGTTCGATGAAAGCCCAAATGGGATTGCCAGATATGAAACTCCCTATACAATTTGCCTTGAATTTTCCGAACAGACTAAAATCGGATTTTCCACGTTTTGACTTCACAAAATATCCGTCCCTCACATTTGAACAGCCCGATACCAAAACATTTCGTAACTTGCAATTAGCTTTTGATGCCATGGCAAAGGGCGGAAATCTACCTTGTATTATGAATGCTGCCAACGAAATTGCGGTGGAGGCATTTTTACAAGACAAAATCGGTTTCTTAGCCATGTCAGATTTCATTGAAACTTGTATGACCAAAGTATCGTTTATTCAAAAACCAAGCATTGATGATTATGTGCAGACGGATGAGGAGACAAGACGATTTGCGAGGGCATTATTGTAATATTTTAAAATATTTCATAAAAAAACAATTTTTATGACAGTACAAGCATCATCTCAAACACAGGCACTTATCTTATTATTTAAGACCATGCCTGAAAAAACTCAAAAAGAGTTTACAGAATGGATTGTTGAACATCCAAAGACTTGGGAGAATTCAACGGAGCAGGAAGATAGCGATTTTTGGTTAGCTGCCTCATCTGATGCTTTGGGACAACTTTGGGGCGACCCAGCAGAAGATATTTGGGACGAAATTTATAAAAAACATAAGGCAGATGGCAGATTACAAGCAATTTGATATTATTTGGACTCAGTTTCCTCTATCTGATAAAATTGATAAATTAAAATTACGTCCAGCCTTAATAGTAAGTAGTGAAGTTAGTAATAGTTTGGACAATGATGTTATGGTTTGTCCGATAACTTCAAAAATTAGAGGAGATGAATTTGCCATTGTGTTGACCGATAAAATGGTAACTAATTCATTAGACTTAGAAAGCGAAATACGGTGTAATAAAATCACAACCATTAGAAATAGCTTGTTTTCGAGTAAAATAGGTGAGTTGCTTCCAGAATATCATAACATGGTTTTAGAAAAAATCAATAGTGCTTTTGACGATGGAGGAATAAAGTATTTTAAGAATAGTCTTAAAAATGAGTAAAAGTAAGCATATGCTTATATAATGATTTTCAAAAATTTTAATTAAGTGAAGATTGAAATGTAGAGACATAAATCACAACTCACAATTCATTCAATCACAATTCATTCAATACATGGAAGGTTTAGTAATGGCGGGACAGTTGATTTTAGCACTGTCAATTTTAGTTAGTTTGCACGAATTTGGGCATTATATCACTGCCAAGTGGTTCAAAATGCGAGTTGATAAATTTTATCTCTTCTTCGATTTCCTTTTCCCCGTGCCAACGGTACTCAATTTTGCCCTATTCAAAAAGAAGGTTGGCGATACTGAGTACGGCATCGGTTGGTTTCCTTTGGGTGGCTATGTTTCTATTGCAGGTATGATTGATGAAACGCAAGATGCTTCAAAATTGGCAGCTACGCCAGAACCATGGGAATTTAGAGGGAAACCCGCTTGGCAACGTTTAATCGTAATGTTGGGCGGTATTATTGTCAATATTATTTTGGGAGTTTTAATATTTTGGGGTATTCGCTACAACGCTGGAAATAACTTCGTAACGCTTACGGAAGCTAATAAACAAGGTATTTATGCAGGAAAATTAGCCCAAGAAATCGGTTTCAAAACGGGCGATAAAATCCTGACTATCAATGGCAATACGCCCGTTCGGTTTGATGAAGTTACTAAACTCATCATGGAAGATGAAGCTAAATATGTAGTTGAACGTAATGGTCAAAAAATAGATATTGCACTTCCTTCGGGCTTTTTAAATAAATTAGCTGACGGTAAGAAAGGAGAGTTTATCCAAGAAGGAATTCCTTTTGATGTAAAAGAAGTTCCCACTGATGGCGATGCTTTTAAAGCGGGTTTGAAATCAGGAGATAAAATTGTAAGTATAAACGGTAAACCGATTAAGTTTTTTCAAGAGGTAAAACCTATTTTAGAAGTTAATAGAGAGAAAAATCTTCCCGTTGTGGTGGATAGAAAAGGCATTTTAGATACTTTGAAGATGCCTGTTTCCAAAGATGCTACCCTTGGATTTATTATGAATCCTTTGTTGGATTTCAGCCATGAAGATTTAACCCTTGGGCAAGCATTTACAACGGGTGCAGGAGAAGCATTTACTGTAGTAGGAACTAATTTGAAGGGATTTAAGAAGATTTTCAAAGGTGAAGTTTCAGCTTCAAATGCCGTTAGCGGACCTGTGGGAATCGCCAAAATCTTCGGTGGAAAGTGGGATTGGGCTAATTTTTGGTTTCTTACGGGCTTATTGTCAATGTCATTAGCCTTCATGAACGCCTTGCCAATTCCAGCTCTCGACGGTGGACACGCTATCTTCTTGATTTGGGAAATGATTACGGGCAAAACACCATCCGTCAGAGTTCAAGAAATCGCTCAACAATTAGGAACGGTTATCCTTTTAGGTCTGATGGTATTTGCTTTTGGTAATGATATTTTTAAAATATTCAAATAAGCCTTAGGGTTTAGGGCGACCGACGCTTCGGGTTAGGGATTAGTATTTTACGCTTGAATTATTATAATCATGAAAGGATTAAAAAATATAACACAAATTTACGGAAGCCGTCCTTTAAAAGGACGGCTTCCGTTTGTTCAAAACACTTGCAGGTTTTTAGTTTTAGGAATAGTTTTATTCACAAATACTTCCTTTCTCCGTTCTCCTTTCTCCGTTCTCCATTTCAAACATGACTTTCATACCAGTCTAACTGAAATGCGATATAATGCTAAGTTAAAAACATTCGAAATTAGTCTCAGAGTTTTTACGGACGATTTGGAAAAAGTGTTATCCGCTACCAATCAGAATAAGAAATTTTTGGTAGAGAATAATGATAAGAATGACCCATTCGTAGAGGCGTACATCAAGAAGCATTTTGTAGTGATAAATACTAAAAATCAAAAGCCAACTATCAATTACATCGGGAAAGAAAAAGAAGGAGAAGCCACGTGGATATATTTGGAAATGCCTGTAAATGAGAGCATTAACGGTTCTAAAATTCAGAATAATGTATTAATTGATATGTTTGAAGACCAAACAAATATTCTAAATATTTTCGTAAAGAATCAGAAAAAATCGTATTTGTATAATGTAAAGAATAGGGTTTTTGTGGTTGAGATTTAGTATATTTGGTAATTAATAATCATCAAAAATGATACAAACACTAACATTACTTGATACAATTCTTGAACGAATCGAAGTTGAAGAGTTTTTTCGTATTCCTGCCTCATGGGAAGAGTACGAAGAAATTTCGGATACCGAAGGTTTAAACTTACAATATCAAGGCGGAGAAATAATTGTTACAACAAGTATGAATACGCCCAACCACGAAAAATTAGTTGCCAGAATTTGCTCAATTTTATTGAATTATTATGACGCTTTGGAAGACGAAGATTTCTCAGTCATGGGAAGTAACAGTGCAGTATCAAAAGCGGATGAAAAACTGAGGTTTTCACCTGATATTGTAGTCGTTAAGGGTGAAATTTTGATGAAAGATAAATCAAAAGTAGATATGTTGAACCCTTTGATTGTGGTAGAAATCCTCTCGAAAGCTACTTCAAAGTTTGATTTGATCGATAAATTAGTAGGCTATAAAACAATGGATTCTTTAAAGCAAATCGTTTTTGTAGCACAAGACAGACCTTGGATTTCAACATTCTTACGAACAGAAGACCCCAATGTGTGGATGAACACTGATTATTTTTCATTGGAGGATGCTGCTGTAATTGATAATTTGACGGTTTTGATGAAAGATATTTACAAAAAAATCACTTTTTGATAATTCCTAATAAATCCCCCTTAATCCCACGCCAATCCTGATTCAAATTCAAGGTCTCAATTCTGATTTTATGCCCTTCGTATGTATAAGTGAGGCTCAATGATTTCTGGGTGGTGGGGTATATCAAAATTCCCTCCGCTTGTGGGTTTTCTTGGTTTTTTAAGTAGGCAAAAAGCTGATATAAATGTCGGGAATGAATCTTCTCAACGTTATAATATTTCTGCAAAGTTTCAGTATAATATTTGGCATCAATAATCAATTTTTTATCCCCCAATTTTATCGAAATATCCGTCTGCATTTTGGGCAAAAAAGCCCCCTCTTCTCCCGACATTTTCCAACGTAAATCTTCTCTATAAACCTTTGCATCGGGGGCTTCTATTTTGTAAAAATTACGAATAAATTCCTCGAAAAGTCTCGCCATTTGTTGTTCATCTCGTAAGAAATCTTTGAATTTAAAACATCCTTTTTCTTGATTAGGCAAAAGATTTTGATAAACTAACTCGCTGACATTCAACAAGAAATCATAAAAAGAGTTATTCCGATGTATTCTAACTTGCTTGAAAACGCCATCCGTTATTTGTATCTCATTCACCTCATTCATTCGCCAGATTATTGCTTTGATTTCATAGTGTAAATTAGTTTCCAAGCCTTCCGTTTTATACAAATTTTGCAAAGTAGTTTTCAAAATTTGATTGGCTAAAATATCCACTGAAAGTTCATCATATTCACAGACGGCAAGCCCTTTTTGAAATAGATTTTTTCGTAAAGATTGTCCTACTTCCAACTTGCCTTTTATGCCCTGATAAACTTCCGTTTCTGTGAGATATTGTTGCTCCAAGCCTCGCTTCAAAAGGGTCTTTATGCCATTGAGTAAAACCCTTGCCAAGAGGTTCAGCAAATCAGGGGATTCTTCAGCAGACACTTCTACCAAATCTCTTTCTTCCAACTTATTCCATGCGTAGCAGAGGAGATAGTATATGTTTTGAATTGGAATTGTCATAGTGTAAAATCTAATATTTATGTTTGAATATTATCAAAGATATAATCATCTACTAACTATAAAATTATCTATATATTAATAATTTAGTTTGAAAAATCAATTTCTAAATTCATATTTGTCCTATTAATTCTACAAGCAAATAATATTCAATTATTGGTTAAAAAACGGTTAATTATAATGAAAAAGTATATAATTATAGCAACCCTATTCATGAGTTGCTCAAGAGCAAAACGTACACCTGAAACTTATACATTTGATGCTTCAAAAGACACATCATTTGTAGTAAGCAGAAGCTCTCCAATGGCTCTCAGGGTAGAATTTGATATAAAAGGGCAACTTCAAGATAGCTCTGTGTTAATTATCTCATTCTTTCAAAGTAAACTAAACCCCGACAAGAAACTTGAAGTACCTTTGAGTTCTGGAATAGTTAATTTGAAAGATAGAACATTTGATTTTTACGATGGAAATGCTAAAGCTCTTTTTACATTCAAACATTTGAACAACAAAAAAGGAAAATTGACAATTAAAGCATCTCTATAAAATCAAAAAAGCCTGTTACATAAAATGGACAGGCTTTTTTGGTTAAAATCCTACATTAACCCATACTCACCATTTTCATGCCTCCCCGCCATCTCCACATAATGCAAAGCACTCATTTTCAACATCATAGCTTGCTGTTCTGAAATTTGTTTGACTACTTTGGCTGGTACTCCCATTACCAAAGAATTATCTGGAATTTGCATTCCTTCCGTTACTAAGGCACAAGCACCGATGATGCAGTTTTTGCCAATGTTGGCTTTGTTCAAAACCGTTGCTCGCATTCCTATCAGAGAACAATCGCCCACTATTGCTCCGTGTATTATTGCTCCGTGGCCTATCGTTACATCATTGCCTATAATAGTTGGGTCACCTGGATCAGCGTGAATGACAGCGGTGTCTTGAATGTTAGTACGGTCACCAATGATGATAGCTTCCACATCCGCCCGAATCACGGCTCCGTACCATATCGAAACATCTTCACCAAACGTTACGTTTCCCATTACGGAGGTATTTGGGGCAATAAATGGTTTATTTTTCATATCTTGATTTTCAAACGAGTATTTTTGAAACAATTATACAAGATATAGATACAAAAAGGATTAAACAATATTTTTTCATATTGTAATTTTGTAGATTACCGTTGAGTATAAAATATTCAAAAAACAATCTTATTATTAATCATTCACTTAACATTTACCTAAATTTTAAACAATGAAACAGTTATTGATGATGTTGTTGCTGATGAGCCCTGTGCTTATGAATGCACAACAGAAAATTCCTTTAGACGATATGTCTTTCTGGAAGCCAAGTGATAAAAACAACTGGCAAATCTCAGGAGATGTTACGGCAGATATCGAAAAACATGATGTGATGACCCGCACGCAAGGCAAAGGTGTTTTGTCAAACATTCCTGAACCTAAGAATCGTGCAAATTTACAATCAGTAGCTGAATTTGGGGATGTTGATGTTTCCTTCGATTTTATGATGGCTCCTCATTCCAACTCAGGATTTTATCTGATGGGACGTTATGAAGTGCAATTGTTGGATAGTTGGGGCGTAAAAAACCCTGGCACGGGCGACTGTGGAGGTATTTACAAACGTCGCCGTTTTGAGAATGGGAAAGAAATTTTGTGGGAAGGACACGCCCCACGTATCAATGCTTGCTTGGCTCCTGGGCTTTGGCAGCACATTGACATTTCATTTCAAGCTCCTAAATTTGATGGAAAAGGCTTGAAAACTGCCAATGCTAAAATGCTTTTTGTAAAATTGAATGGCGTAACTGTTCAAGAAAATGTGGAATTGACAGGACCAACAGGTGGACCAATTTCTAATGACGAAGCCGCTATGGGACCCTTTATGATTCAAGGTGATCATGGACCTGTGGCATTCAAAAACTTTGTAATCTCAAATCTGAGCGGGAAACCTGCCGAAATAACGAATGTTTCGTATAAAGTTTTTTACGGCAAATTTAAAGAACCCGCTGATTTTCTCAATAAAAAACCTGATGCAACGGGTTCGATTGAAAAATTGACTTGGGATGTGAGTAAACAGCAAAATGATTTTGCCCAAATTCTTAACGCCACTTTAAAAGTACCGCAAGCGGGAAATCATAAATTTACTTTTCAAATTGGGGGTAAATATTATGTAAAAGTGGGTGGTAAAGAACTATTGCCTGATGAATGGACTTTCACCAATAATCAACGTACTGCTAATATGGATTTGCCCGCTGGCGATGTGCCTGTGGAGATAACGGTCTATAAAACAGATGGTTGGATGGCTCCAATTTTGGGAATGTTTGTGCAAGGACCCAATTTTAGAAGTGCTCCTTATCACGCTTTGGGTTCGATGTTGGCGGGTCCTCCCTCCGACCCTATTTTCTTGAACGCCCCTGAACCTACAATACTCCGTTCGTTTACGGATTTGTATAAAGATGGCAAAAAAATCAAACGAGTTACGCACGCTGTCAATGTGGGAAATCCTGATAAATTGCATTATACTTACGACTTAGAAAATGGCTCAATCGTGCAGATTTGGAAGGGAGATTTCTTGGATACGTCGCCCATGTGGGACAATCGGGGTGATGGTTCTTCTCGTCCGAGAGGGGCAGTTTTGACCATGACAGACTCTCCAATTTTCGTGATGAATGATTCAAAAGGTTCTGTTTTAGATGTTCCTGCACAAAATTCTAACTACCGTGCTTTGGGATATGACTTGAATACAGACAATCTGCCTACATTTCGCTATCAAATTTACGGTTCGGACGTGGAAGACCAAATCAGAATTACGGACGGTAAATATTTGACCCGTTCGTTGAATGTAAAAAATGCCGATGCCTCAAAAGCCATGATGTGTCGTTTGGCAGTTGGTTCAAGCATCAATAAATTAACCGATGATTTGTATGAAGTGGATGGCAAAAGTTATTATATCAAAGTGCCAGCGGGAACAGTAGCAACCATCGAAAAATCAGGTGATAATACTATGCTTTTAGTGCCTGTGAAGGATAAAGTGGAGTATTCGGTTTTGTGGTAGAAGGTTTTAGATGTTTTTCGTTTGAGTGATAAATAAATTATAATTCAATTTTAAGAAGATATATTGTGTTGGTATAGGATTAGTTTTCCCCTTAATTCTAAATATTTCTTGTAATTCTTTAAATAAAAATGATCTGAAGAATGAGGTTTTTATAGAAGATTTAGATTCAAATAGATGTGAAATAATTCATTTATATAAAAATAGAAACATTCAGTATAATTTTCAAATTATAAATAAATTACTTGATGGAAAATGTGAAGAGTTTTATCCAAACGGACGAATCAAATACAGAACTTATTGGAAAAAAGGAAAACAAAGTTTTTTAAGTGAAAAGTATTTAGAAGATGGAACTCCAAATAATATTCAAAGAATTGTAAAGACAAATAAATTGAATGATGTCCAAATCGGAAAGTTTGAAAACAGAAAGAAAATCTGGCTTTCAGATACTTGTAAGAACGTATCTATGTTTATTTGTGATTATAAAAATAATTTTATAACAGGTGAGTCAACAAATATTCCTGTTAAAAATGGATTTGGCACATTAGCATTTTTTGCTAAAAAAAAAGGTAAAATTAAAGGCGTTATAAGAGTAATTAGGAATAAAAGATTTTACGAAGAATCTTACCCTTTTGAAATAGATAACGATATAAAATAATTAATTATTAAAATTATGATGCAAAAGTGGAGTGCCGCCTAGCATCAAGTTATAAACATGAAAATGAAAAAATTCATATATACCTGCACATTACTAACGTGCATGATCTCAGTAGCTTTCACTCAAAAGACTGAGCCTACTGAAAACGATTATTACAAAATCATCAAAGTCCCCATCCCCGAAGGCATTGTGCTGGAAGTGGGCGGCATGGCAAAAATGCCTAATGGCGACATGGCGGTTTCAACTCGCCGAGGGGACGTTTATATTGTAGAAAATATCTATTCGGGTACGCCCAATTTCCGCAAATTCGCTTCGGGTTTGCACGAAATTTTGGGGCTTGCTGTCAAGGATGGTAATATTTATGTTGCCCAAAGGGGCGAATTGACCAAATTGGTAGATAAAAACGGCGATGGCAAAGTTGAGCGTTATGAAACGGTCTTCTCATTGCCCATCTCTGGACATTATCACGAATATTCTTTTGGACCAAAAATTGGACCTGATGGTTCATTTTATGTTACGGGCAATGTAGGTTTTGGCTCGTCCGACTGGTGGGCTGGAAAATCTTTTGTGCCGTGGAGAGGTTGGACTTTAAAGATTTCGGAAGATGGAAAAATGACTCCTTTTGCCGCAGGAATGCGTTCTCCTTGTGGAATTGGCATGGTGGATGGCGAGTTTTTCTATGGCGATAACCAAGGCGATTGGATGGGTTCTGGTTTCATTTCGCACGTGGAGAAAGGCGATTTTATGGGTCATCCTGCTTCATTGGCTTGGGCAGACCGTCCAGAATCACCCGTGAAGATGCGTAAGGAAATGATTTTTGCGAAAGTTGACCCACGAGATAACCCAAAAGTAAAACCTGAATATATCAAAGACCAACCCATGACCACGATTTATGAAATGGGTAAAACCACTTATCCAAACATGGGCATCAAATCCCCTGCGGTGTGGTTGCCTCATGGTGTGTTGGGCGTTTCAACTTCCGAAATCATTACGGATGAAACCAAAGGGGCTTTCGGACCTTTTGCAGGTCAGGTGTTTGTGGGTGATCAAGGTATGTCGAAAATTGCCAGAGTATTTTTGGAAAAAGTAAACGGAAAGTATCAAGGAGCATCTTTTGACTTTAAAAGTGGTTTTCGTTCGGGCGTATTGCGTATGGCTTGGGGAAGTGATGATGCCATGTATGTAGGCGGCACAAACCGTGGTTGGGGTTCAACAGGCAAGGAAGCTTTTGGATTAGAGCGTTTGGTTTTTGCAGGAAAAACTCCTTTTGAAATGAAAGCCGTTCGAGCAATGCCTGATGGTTTTGAGATTGAATACACTTTACCAGTTGATAAAAAGACAGCTGAGAACGTAAATAATTATGATGTTTCAAGTTATACCTTTAAATATCATCCCGTTTACGGAAGTCCGATTGTGGATAGAAAAGACAATGCCGTGCGTGGTGCAAAGGCATCAGCAGATGGTTTGAAAGTGAGAATTGTAGTGGATGGTTTGCGTGAGGGTTATGTACACGACATCAAGCCCGAAGGTGTACGTTCTGCCAATGAGAATTTGGCTTTGTTGCACGGGTCGGCATATTATACCTTGAACTCGATTCCACAAGGTGAAAAGGCAAATATTGCTTTGGTAACCCCCAAAACTCGGGCGGAAAGAGAGCGTATAGATGCTGGTGCAAACGCCAATACACCCGACAATCAGATGAAAGAAGCTATGCCTACAACGGCAGGCGTAACGGGAGCTAATAAATCAAAAACTGCTTCTAAAACACCTCAAACTTCGAAAGTAGCCGTAATGAGTGATGCTGAAGCAACTAAGTTATTAACTAAAAGTACTTGTTTGGCATGTCATAAAGTAAATGAAAGAGCTGTAGGACCTTCGTACAAAGAAGTAGCAGCACGCAATTATACCAACGAACAAATAGAAGCCCTAATTTACGAACCAAAGCCTGAAAATTGGCCCGACTTCGCTACGCCAATGGCACCGATGTCGCATATCCCAAAAGGGGATGTCAAGAAGATTGCGGCTTGGATAAATTCTTTGGGGAAGAAGTAAATTATTAGATCACGGATTGTAGAGAGTGAGCGAATTTACACTGGGACGCATAGTCGAATAAAATTTAAAAATCCGACTGTGTATCCCTATATAAATTCGCTTAATCTCAATTCCATTGCGGGTTAATCCGTGGACTAACATTTTACTCCATCCTCAATGATTTCACTGGATTCTCAATTGCCGCTCTAATCGCTTGATAAATTACTGTTAATAAGGTGATTAGCAAAGAAAATCCTCCTGCCAAAGCAAAAATCCACCAACTGATTTCAATTCGTTAAGTGAAATCTTGAAGCCATTTGTCCATTGCCCACCAAGCCATAGGAATTGCAATGATGAAGGAAATTAAAACAACTCTCATAAATTCCTTTGAAAGTAAGGTAACTATCTGACTTGCAGAGGCTCCCAACACTTTTCTGATGCCAATTTCTTTGGTTCTTTG
>JANPIG010000614.1:0-6995 GCA_031424875.1 Cytophagales bacterium | reverse complement strand
ACTTTCATTTTTATCATCCAGCCTTCACCAAAAGGATCAGAATTTACTAATTCTGGCGTATTGTTTAAGGCAGTATTAACCTCCAAAATCTCCCCTGCAATGGGCAAAAACAAGTCTGAAACGGTTTTTACTGCTTCCACTGACCCAAAAATTTCGTCCTTTGCAAGTGTTTGGCCAACGGTTTCGATTTCTACGTAAACAATATCTCCTAACTCACTTTGAGCAAAATCTGTGATACCTACCGTAGCAATATCGCCCTCTAATTTAATCCATTCGTGTTCTTTTGTGTATCTTAATTCTGCTGGAAAATTCATTATTTGATTGAAATGTTAAGTTTTGGGATTTCTTTAAATTTGATGAATAATTATGATGCAATTTAAGCGAAAATTTTTATTCTGACAAACTGAATCTTACTTGAACTCCTGCACGGTCAGTTGACTGATAAAATTGATTAGAAACCAAGGGATTATTAAAGTTTTTGTCGTAATATACATTTATACTTAACTTCTTATTTACACTATAACTGGCCTGAGGGCGAAATTGGAAAGTGGTAAAGCCTTGTGTTACAATGGTTTCTGCATCTAATTTACGTTGAATGGTACGAGTGTCTCTAATGGTTAATCGTGCTTCAAATTTCAAATCATTGGGTAAACGTACCCTCTTCCCTCCTACTTTAAATGGAATCAACATATTGGCACGAGTTACGCCCATCCCCACACTTAAATCCTTGTTGCTCAATTCATTAACTTGTGAATTTGCCAAGTTCAATCCAACATTTCGGTCTTGATTGTAAGAAAGATTCAAAGAAATTTTACTTTTCGTTGTGGCATTTAAGCCAATTAATGGTCCAAATTTTTCTTGAAAAGTAATCATACTCATAACATACACTGGAATTAATGTTCCATTTTCATTCACTTTTGATGACAAAGGATACATTAAATTATTCAAGTTTAACTGAAATGGGTCTGAATATTCTAAGGACGACACAAAATTACCTACGCTATAGGTAGATGAATAGGCGTGTTGTATAGAAATATTTGAAAATTTACGTTTAAACCAGCCTATATTGGCTAATCCATTATAATCTACACGCCAGTTAGGCAAAGGAATATTCATAAAAGGCGAAAAGCTAACTTTTTCGGGAGACACGCCACTATAAGCCGCAAAGAAAGCTGGAATCAAAACATCTTGCGAGTTTTTGTTGTACTCTCCAAAACTACCTTTCTCTGCATTCAAGCGGTCTAATATTATTTGACGATAGCCTCTAAAACGATTAAAAATTTCTGATTTATCATCGGGGGAATTACTATCAAATGCCGTTAGAAACGACAAAAATGACATACTATAATTGCCAGAACGTACAGGACTTTGGCTCTTAAAATCTCCCCCAGGAGTATCTGGACGAAAGAATTCAGTATAATTATCAGTTTTGCTCCATTTGCCTTCCAACTGAATTTTAAAATCTCTAAATGGCTCTAAGGCAGTACGATACGTTAAGTTTTGGGTTCTATTTTGTAAAAATGGTACGTTTTGAACGGTACTTTTCGTGAGCCATCCATTATTAGCAGCTCTGAAACGAACATCGGCATCTTGGCTACCTGTAATAAATCCGAAACCAGGCGAATCACCCGCACCATTCCCTAACAATCCAGGCGAAGGTAGGAAACCCGCCAAAGTGGTAGATTCATCAATATTGTAGTTTACCTGAATACCTCTAATGGTCATTAATAAACGGGTAACACTACGCAAAAGGTTGGGTTGTGGCTTAATAATATCTTCATCATCACCAGGATTTCGGGCTACGTTTTTGCGTTCAACCCTCGGCTGATTTGCTAAACGTAAGGCACGAACACGATTATAAAGTGCCACTAAATCTATCTTTCCATTAATACCACGATTACGAGTATTTTTGATAATATTTCCAAAGGGTAAATTTAACGAATCTCTAATATCAAAAGAGTTTGCCACAAAAGTATAGCCAAAACGATGGCTGTAATCGGCTGTCATCCAGTCGGTTAAAGGCGATTTATTTAGTGGTAAACGCCAAACAGTATTTAATTGTTGGTCATATCCTTTGGTTCTGCCAAAACGTCTTAAATTTTGTTTTACCGAATCACGTTCGCTTTGTGTTTCCAATCCTCCGTAAGGTTCATCAATGATGGCATTGGCAATGGCACTGTACGCAACGGTTACACTTTTCGTTAAATTCCAATTCAAATTATAAGCACGATTAAATAACCAATATTTTTCATAAATAGGATCCACGCCGTCTTTGGTCAAAATGGGTGTTCCCGAAGAACCACTTTGCGTAGGAATAGCATTTCTAAATTGTGTTTTCACAAAACTTCTATCCATATCTGCCCGCACAACCACCGAATTTGGCAAAGGCGAGATATTAAATTCCTTGACCCATTTCAATAATGGATGATTTGATTTCATCTTTTTGAATGGTTCAATAGATTTTGGATTGCCCGTAAATGAATAGGTTAAACCTCCTTTGTATTGGGTTTGGCGGTATTCATCAATTACCGTATTTGTTCTAACCAATTCTGAATAAGAGTATGAAAAAGTCAGGTTTTCTACATCCCAAGGATGGAATTTAGCATTTTGACCAGTCTTTACTTTTCTTACATTTGTAAAATTAATACCTGTTCTTTCAGTATTATCCTCTGCACTTTTACGATAATCTTCACGTTGCTTTTCATCTTGAATATTAGCTAAAGAGCTATCCAAAGGCACATCAGGGTCGAGTGGGTTAAATCTTGGGGCAATATTCTTGCGGTCGTAGGTTACATACAAAGGAATTTTGAAACCCCATTTTTCAGGCAATAGTTTATCTACGTTGATATTTGCGGCAATTCCGTATTCCAAGGTTGTCTCTCTTGCTCTTTCAGAGATTTTAGATTGCACACCTCCAAAACCATAGTTCCTAAAAGAACCATTAACCGTAACATTAGCAAAATCTGCCAATTTCAAATTAAGTTTTCCAATGGCAGCCTGTCCCGAAGATTGGTCAAATCCAGAAGCACGAAGTTCATTTACCCAAATACAAAAACTTTTAGGGTTTCCATCGTCATTTTGATCTTGGGTTTTTAAAGGATTTCGAACGCCAATCATGGTAGTCAAAACCGTGCTTTGGTCAGGACGACCCACAACCGTTATTTGATACGTTCTACCATTATAATTTACGGTTTCACGGTATTCTAAATTAAGGGGTTGCTTTTTTCTATCTCTGCTTAATTTAACTGACTTCAATAATTCAAAAGGAATATCTATTTCATTTTCAGACCTCCACACTTCTTCAGGAGTTGGTTTGCCATAATTTGTTTTCTTTAACCCAGCCGTTTCTATTTCGTAATAATTCTCAATTAAATCCGTCCCTAAACGTACGAAAGCGGTTACTCTACCTTCTACATCATTATTTGGACTGTTCATACTGATAAACATCTTCAAGTTTTTGTAATTAATAAAATCAAACAAAGTATTCTTGAAAGCTGCTCTTGCATCACCATCTCGCAAATTATCTACGCACAAACTCATAGACTGTTCGTTGAGTTCAGCATTGTTTATGGTAGTAATATCTCTATCACGTTCAAAACCTGGAGGTACTACGTAGGCAACTGATTGATTACCTTTAGAGCCGTTTGTTAACGCTCCATTCTCTTCAATATTTACTGCTGAAACCTTGAAGTTAGCATCATAAGGCTCAGGAACATTTTGCAAACCACGTGGCGTAAGGTCGCCAACGTATTTACGATATTGAAAACCTGATAATTGAAATGCCGCAAAACGACATACAACTGGTGCTTCCCAACCCGTAAATAAGGTTCTGATGAAACGCATACTTTTGAAACCATTTACGCCTCCTACTTTTGACGTATAAGTTTTCAAAGGAACTCTAAACAAAAACCAATCAACGCCTTCAACATTAATTTTATCAACAATATAGTTTTGACCAACCACCATTTTTTCAGACTTCACATCAATTTCGTATTGATAATATGCCTCACTGTCGTTGATGGTATTATCTTGATTCAAATCTTCACGGTCAGGCTGTTGATTATTTGACTCTGTAAATCCAGAATTAGTATTGGCTGTTGGGGCATTGGTTGTGGGGGAGTTATTCTCCAAACCCATGTAATTTTTATAACGAAGCACAATACTGGATGTATTATTATATTTTTCATTCAAATAATGAACAAAATCATCACCTGATGGGTCTGTCTCAAACTCTCTCAAAGCAGTAGCATCCGTAACTTTTTGACGCACTTCATTCAAATATGAAGAGAAAAATCGAGCTTCATCAAACACATCCTGCGACTGCTCTGTAACACGGTTTGGCAAACCGTCCAGACCAATATCTTGGGCAGCTCTACCTCCATTATCGCCAGTAGTAAAGGCGTTAGTTACAAATTGACGGCTTGGTGCTAAGCCCCAAATGGTACGTTCAACATTTTGTCCTCCGCCTCCAGCAATTTTTTCTCCTTCTGGAATACCGTTTTCAAAGTTAGAAAAACCATCAGGCACAAAATCTTCAGAAATATCTCCCAACTGAAACACTAATTTTCCGCCAGTAGCAATTCTTCTTTCGCTGGTTGCACGGTCAATAGTTAGATTTCCAGAAGCCCTTACCACACCTGCTTCTCCTGTAATCAAAGGATTCATCATCCAAAACTCCAAATTTTCAATATTAGCATTGTCGAAATCAGTATCCGAAGTAATGGCACGAGTAATGGCTCCAAAGTTTTGCGTGGGATTCCTTAACGTTCCATCTGGATTAAGGTCAGTATTATAGTTATAGATACCTCTTTCCGTTGGAAAATAAGAAACATCTAAAATACCAATGGGAATCCCTGTAAAATTATTAGCTAATTTACGGTTGGGAAAAAGCACATCAACCGCAACTGATTTTTCGTAAGCATAACGTTGAGATTCTTGATAATTTACACCCTGTACATTCAAATCATTCCCCCCTTGTCCATACAAACTAAAATCTGCCACATAAGCCGATATCTTAGCTCTTTTATAATTACTCCTTCTATCATTTGTTGAAATTCCAACGGGAACAAAAGGTTTAGGAGTGGCTCCAGGTCTCCATGCCGTTGCTTGACTACTCAAACTAAAAATACTTCTTGAAGCTTCAAAATCATCAATAAAGGCATTATTCTGTACCTCACTATTTACCGCAGGAATCAATTGAGCAAATTCTCCTTGGAAGTCGATGGCTGAAATTTCTTTAGTAGATATCAAGGGCAAAGCATCAATCATACGAGTTAAGAAATTTGATTTTTGTTGAATGGCTGCATCAAATCCAAAAATCGTATTATTCACAGGTTCATTGCCAATCTGGACTCTTCGTAAATACCCTGGCGGTGTCTCACTCATGTGCTGAATGGTTCCCCCCAAATGCAAATTTTGGCCAATCGTATAGTCCACATGAGCCCCCAAAAGTGTACGAATTTGATTGTTGAATAAATCAGGTTTCTCGTAACAAATTTTAATTTCACGACCCGAATTAGAAACTCCAGAATTTAATATACGAACTCTACCAGACTGAGGTTCAACAATATAGTCCGTTCCCGCATTTAATGGAGCACCACCCGCCGTAACTTGTACAGATTTGGCATCCACCCCAAAAGGCAAAGAAACATCGCCACCAACGCCCGACTGATATGTACCTTTTAGAAAGAATTTATCCTTACTGGTCAATTGAGCCGCATCTGCTTTTGTGGTGGAATACAACTTATCAAAAACGTATTTATTGATAGAATTTACATCGTTTTGATCAAACAATGCTTTCAAAGATTTACCAAAAGGCTCAAGAACTGGAAAAATGATATTGCCATTTCTACTATCTACCGTTACGCCCTCTACGTAGTCAAAATTACCATCTACTTGAGGATCACCATTAGCATTCAACCTATCCAATCCCAAAGCTCTCACCAAGGGAATATCCTTTAACTTAGGGCCACCCTCTTGCAAATTAGGATTATCAATCCCCGTTTGATCGTCTTTATAAATGACTCTTAATTGAAAACCTTGCTTGCTTAATTGCTGTCCATTTAATGAATAGACGTTTTTCATCATTAAGTTCCACATCGGATGTTCCAAATTATTCCGAATGGTTGATGATTTTAACATCTTCAAAAACAATACTTTATTATCAGCTTGCCCTTGATAATCTTCCGTCAATTCCCCTACTTGATGACGACGACCATTTAAAGTATATTCATAAGAAACCGCTAAAATTTCATCATTACGTAGGGGAGTTACTAAGGAAATATATCCCAATTCTGGACTAAATCTGAACTCACGGTCAGATAATCTTTTCGAACCACGCAAAACATCAAAATCAGTTCCTTTATTCAACCCATAGCGAGTTTCTAACAAAAAAGTAGCTTGGTCAGCCTTACGAATTGAAGAATCTCCCTTGATTCTTTCATAAAGTGTATTATTTTGATTGTCAATAGGCGTGGTTGCAGGCAGAAGTTTAGAAATACTTTTATTATAAGGATTTGCTTCTCCTAAATCAGAAAAACCTACTAAATTCCTAAGCGTTTCAGTGCTTTGCGTACGGTTGGTTACGTAAACTTCCAAACGGGTAATGGTTACTCCCGAAGTAATAACGGGAAGGTTTTTCAAAGACCGTTCGTAATTATCTCTAAAATATTGCGAAAGGAAAAAGTGTCTATTTTCGTCGTAATTGCTGGATTTTATTTCAAAACTCTTGCCTTGTGAACCACCTTTCAAAGTTATACAGTCTTGTTTTGAACGTTGTTGAGCGGCAACAGCCGTAACATCCAAGTTTCCAAAACGCATTAGAGTCTTGATACCAAACAAGTTTTGCACGCCAGGAATCAATTGGCTATTCAACTGCCATGAGGTATTCCCTACCTCAACATTTTGTAAAATATCTTCTTCGTTGGTTCGCCAGTTTAGTTTTAATTGATTTTGAAAATTGAAACTTGCCTTCGTATCAAAATTGGTGTTGATGT